>DATEKZ010000206.1:0-4746 GCA_035277185.1 Verrucomicrobiia bacterium | reverse complement strand
TTCTCCGGTGTGCGCAGGCCGCAACCGCACTGGTGTGTGCATGGCGCGATGACGTGAAACGTTTCACGCAACGCCTCTCGCAGCTCGATGAGCGAACGGCTGTCCGCATACGTGCCCGGTTCAACCCACAGCACTGCATCGGCGCGATCAATCATCTTTCGCAGCGCGCGGCCACCCGGCTCCTCCAGTTCGTTCAAGACATGGCTGATGATCAGTGTGCCGATGGATTCGTTGTGGGTAGGGCGGACTGTCTCAGCCCGCCGCGGCGCGATGGGGACATCGCGCCCTACCATCTGCGGTATTCCGTCGATTCCAGCCGCTACCACGCGCAACGAAGGAAACACTTTTCGCGCAGCGTCCGCCGCAAACTCCATCGCTAACATGGACCGGTCGAGGACGCGCAAGCAATCGAAGGTCTTTTCGCCAAAAAACTCGATCACACGCCGGCCGGCGATGCCGCTGCCACAACCCCAGTCGAGCATCGAACCCGGCGGCGGCGCCCAACCACGCAGCTTCAATTCTCGCAGGACCGCGTCCCACTTCCACGCGATGCGTTGGGCAAAGGTGAAGTCGTAGTTGGCAAGATCACTGCGCGAGGTCCAATAGCTCGCGCCGGAGGATTTGCCGGCGAGAAACAGGTCGCGCAACCGGTCGAGCGCAGACCAGTCAAGCGTGTCCCAGTTGGCCGAATTCTCAATCATCTGCCAAACCACAGATGGACACAGACACGAATTTTCACGAATTGACACCAATTCGATCCGTGATAATCCGTGTCTCCTCTCCCTTTCTTTTCATCCGTGTTCATCCGTGTCCATCCGTGGTTGATCCAGCTCAAAACCCAGTTGGCCGGCCAGTCGTTGTGACCGGATTCCATAAAACGCGGCAAGTGCGGCAACGCGCCGCGCCTCCTCCTCGCGGTTGAGAACCCGCTCCCGTTTCACAGCAGCAATCATCAGGTTCTTGGCCGTGTGTTCGGTCGAGATAAACTCGAAAACCTTCGTGTCGTATCCGGCCCACTCCAGCAGCGCGGCGCGCAAGGCATCCGTCACGAACTCCGCCTGGCGTTCGCGCAGGATGCCATGTTTGAGCGCGGCGGCCAGAACCGGAGGCGGACGCAATTGCGGCCTCAGTTCCTTGTGGCAGCACGGTGCGACCAGAATCAGCGAAGCGCCGGCCTCAATCCCTTTCGCAATTGCGTCGTCCGTCGCCGTGTCGCAGGCATGCAGCGCCACGAGGACATCGACGTGTTCGAGCGACGTGCCTTCAATCGTGCCCGCCTCAAAGTGGAGTCCGCCGAATTTGTTTTCGGCGGCGACACGATTGCACAGCTCGACGAGTTCGGGCCGGGCCTCGACGCCGCGAATCTTCAATTGCTTGACTTGCATGCGAAGGAACTCGTAAGCCGCAAATGTCAGATAGCCTTTGCCGCAGCCCATATCGACGAGAGTGAATGAATCCGACGCCTCAAAGCGCGATTCCGTCATCAAATGTTGGAGAAGCTCTACGAACTTGTTGATCTGCCGAAATTTCGCCTCCATGCCTTTCGCCACCTTGCCATCAGCGGAAGTGACGCCAAGCGCGCAAAGCCAGGGTGAGGCCTGCGGATCAATCAACCGCCTCTTCGTGCGGTCGTGCTTCAATTCCCGTGCGGGTGCATGATTCGGCTTGCCCATAACAAGGCGTGGTTTCCGGCCGTCACGCTGTTCCAACTGCGCGGATCGATCGGTGGTGAACAGGTTCGCTGTTTGAAACTCAGCGGCGAGGAGCGTCGCGACCTGCGCGAGTCCTTCCTCTTGTGCAAGGTTTTTCGTGATGTCGCGCGTGGCGTGGCGGTAAACAAAAGAGAGCCGCGGTCCGTCACGCAGAACGACCGGCCGGACGAAGACGTTCCTTAACGTGGCGTCGGCGCCCCAGTAGTCGCTCAACGTCAGCTTGACCAGCTTGCCGCGGCGAACGGCTTGGGCGCACAGGTCGAGGAATCTTGTTTTCGCCGAGGGCATTGACACAACAGACCCAAGATTGGTTGCTCAGACCGAGCGTGGCAAGACCCGGGAAGCCCTTCCAGTCGCCAGAAATTTCCCTCGATTTCGCGGCGAAACAATGCTAAAGGACGGAACGAACAATGAGTGAACTTCCCGTCCCTGGAGTGCATCGGCGACGCGCGGCGTTCATCGGCTTCCTATGCGCGTTGTTCGTCCCGGCGGAACTGCTCGGCCAGCCAACCACGACCAACTTCGTCCGGCAATTTGGCCTGGGGACACTCAACACGGCGACCTGGTCGCGGGATGGCGCGTTGATTGCGACCGCCGGAGTCAGTGGGGCTTATCTCTGGCGCGCCAGCGACGGAGCGCTCGTTCGCCACATCAACGCGGGGAACGTGACTCGGCTGGCCTTCTTTCCCGATGGCAATCTGCTCCTGACCGGCAATCTGGCAGGGATCGCGCAACTCTGGCGGGTGAACGACGGAAGTTTGGTTCAATCCCAACGACCCAGTGTTAACGGCGTCGTCCTGGCGGTGGCGGTCTCGCCAGATGGCAGCGCGTTTGTCGCCGGCGGCACGGATGGCACGGCTAAGATCTACAACGCGACCAGCGGCACCCTGATCAGCGTCATCAGCGCAACCGTGACGCGTGGGATTCTGTCGATTTGCTATTCTCCCGACGGCAGCCGGATCGCTACGGGTCATGGCGACGGCTCCGTTCATTTGTGGCGCGTCAACGATGGCTCCTCGCTGCCGCAACCGCCCTTCTTCCATACTGGCAATGTCACGTCGGTTGCGTTCTCGCCAGATGGATCAAGGATTCTGGCCGGGGCTGGCGCGACGGCGAAACTCTGGACGCTCACTAACAGTGCGCCCCTGCGGACGTTTACAGGGCCTGTGCAGTCGATGCTGTCGGTGGCCTTTTCTCCCGATGGCAATTCTGTGGCGACGGGCGTCAAGATCTGGAACGCAGGCAACGGCAATCTGGTGCGGACCTTGGACGGACACACTGACTACGTGCACTCCGTGGTATTTTCATCCGATGGAAGCCAGTTGCTGAGCGGCAGTCAGGATGGAACGGCCCGCGTCTGGAGAATCAATGATGGAAGCCCGGTCCGGACTATCGACGAGCATACTCCGCCTGTGCTTTCTGTATCACTGTCGCTGGACGGACAACGGGCGGTGACGGGACATATCGGCGGCACGGCGCGACTCTGGCGGGTCAGCGACGGGACGTTACTTCAAAGGTTTATCGGCCACACTGGAGCGGTGAATTCGGTTTCATTTTCGCGAGACGCCACACGGGTCGCAACCGGCAGCCATGACCAGACGGCGAAGATCTGGCAGGCCAGTGATGCCACTCTTCTTCGATCGCTTGTCGGCCACACCGGAGCCGTCGCGTCGGTGGCGTTTTCACCCACTGACGGGCGGGTGCTGACCGGTAGTTGGGACCGCACGGTCAAGCTTTGGAATGCCGACGACGGCACGTTGTTGAGGACCTTTGAAGGCCACTCGAACATCGTCACGTCAGTCGCTTTTTCTCCGGATGGCGGGCAAGCACTGTCTGGCAGCAAGGACAGGAGGGCCAGGCTTTGGAATCTGGACGCGGGGTCAACAACTCGCATGGTCACTCGGCGGGGCTCAATAAACTCTGTCGCGTTTTCCCCGGATGGATCTGAGGTCGTTACGGGGGGAGGGTCTCCGTATGCCGGCGGCGCAGCCGAGGATCCCGGCGGTGTCAACGTGTGGAGATCGTCCGATGGCTTCATGATTCGCGAGTGGCTCCCCTCGCCCACGTCTGATGATCCTACTTGGTCCGTCGCCTTCACTTCGGACGGAGAGCATGTGGTGGCCGCCAGCTCCGCAGTAGCGCGCCTGTGGCGCGTCGGCGATGGCAGGCTCCTTTGGATTCTCGATGGCCATACGGATCGGGTCACGGGGTTGTCCGTTTCACCGGACGGGAAATACTTGTTGACCGGAAGCCTCGATGGCTCAGCTCTGCTGTGGGATATGTCAGAATTGGTTCCGCCTCTCCTTTCGATTCGTTCCGCTGCCGACCGGGTGACAATCAGTTGGTCTGGTAGCGGCCAGTTGCAGGCTGCGGACGAGCCGAGCGGAGAATACCAGCCTGTGACCGACGCAACCAATCCCTTCGAAGTGGTCCCGGCGGCCAGGAAATTCTATCGCGTGATGAGGTGATCGCGATCCACGAGTCGGGCTCGGGGCCGTAGCGGGTGACCGATTGAAATGGTGAGACACCTGAACACACGCGCCCCCTTGTGACATTTCTGTTCTCACCGGGACGCCGTTGCTGTTCAATGAAAGTCGATGCGACTCAGCCACGGCATTCATCTCGCCTATTGCACGAACATTCACCGGGGTGAGAGCTGGCCGGAAACGCTGGGCGCGTTGCAGAAACACACGCTGGCGGTTCGCGAGCGCGTCTGCTCAGACAAACCCTACGCTATCGGCCTGCGCCTGAGCGACCAGGCGTCGCGCGAACTTTCCGACAAAGCGACATTGCTCGCGTTCCAAAAGTGGCTCGACCGGCACAACTGCTATGTTTTTACGATCAATGGGTTTCCTTACGGACGCTTTCACGGGGCGCGCGTGAAGGAACAGGTTTATACGCCGGACTGGACGACGAGGGAGCGCGTCGAGTACACCAACCGCCTCTTCGATCTGCTCGCCCGGATCGTGCCGGACGGCGTGGAGGGCAGTGTCAGCACCGTCCCGGTGTCATTCAAAGGATTCAAGCTGGACGA
>DATEKZ010000205.1:0-2554 GCA_035277185.1 Verrucomicrobiia bacterium | reverse complement strand
CGCCTACACGTGCGGTTTTTCAGTTTGCGCCGCGAAGGCGGGCGCACGGACGACCAGCGTTGATCTCTCGAAGAAGTATCTGGAATGGGGCAGGCGAAACTTTGTTCTCAACGGCCTCGATCCGGCGCGGCACGAGTTCATTTATGGCGATGCGTTCGACTGGATGCGGAGGCTGGCGAAGAAGCAGCGCAGATTCGATGTCATTGTGCTCGATCCGCCGACCTTTTCACAGTCGAAAGGACACGGCGCATTTCAGGCGGAGAAGGATTACGGTGAGCTGGTCAACGCGGCGTTGCCGTTGCTGGCGGCAAACGGTGTTTTGCTGGCCTCCACCAATGCAGCAAAGCTCCCGCCGGAAAGATTTCTCGGGCAGGTGACAGTCGCAATTCATTCCCTGCGCCGCAAAACCGTTCAACACCATTACGTGCCGCAGCCGCCGGACTTTCCTGTCAGTCGCGGTGAGCCGGCCTATTTGAAGACGGTCTGGATGCGAATCGTATGAGCCCTGGGACCGGTACGAAGAGCGATGAACCCCATTTATGGAGAATCAAACACGCAAAGGACCGCGGCGCTGAGGTGTGTCAGATTGGGGGCGAACTCAACGCCGCGGCCTTCACGCAACTCCCTGGCGATCGCAGCGCGATTCGCGCGCAGCAAATTCTTCCGGTGTCGTCGCGTCGCTCGTCGGAGCGCGGGATTCCGATCCCGCCTGCCGCCGGTGAAGACGCGCTCGCGGGGATCGGAGTCTCGCGCTCGTGAATTTCACGCATCACGCGTGAAATTCACGCGGCCTCGGAGTCTTCCGGAGATCGTCAGCCGGCGTTTCAATGCCCGTCGGGGCGAACGTCGCCTCTTTGGCCTTGAGACGATGATTCCCTTGCGCACCTCCGCGTTGGCCGGCGGCCGGGCGTCACCGAAGTGCCCCTCTTTGATCGGCGTGTCAAACAACTCGAAGCCGTATCGACTGAGAAACAGTGTGCCCGAGCATCTCATTTTTGTGGCTGAACACAGGTAAGACGAGCAACCCCCGGTGCACCGGGCATGTGCGTTTGGGCGCACACCCTGTGCGTTTGGCGGCACATCCAATTTCTTGCGGCGGACGGGAATGCTCTTTGGCCAATCCGTCGGCGTACTACCGTCTCTTTTCCTCGGCGTCCATGGACCGCGAGATCAGGCTGGGTTGTGGCGTTGACGGGCTATTGCGGAAGAACAACCAGCCAAGAACCCCTGCGACGAACAGCACGACAACGCCGATCAACAGATAGATCTGCGGATTCGAATCCGCGCCATCAGGAACAACCAGCGCGGTCTGTTGCGGAGAAGACGAGGCCGTCGGGGATTCGGTCTGCACGGCTGTGACGGGCTTCGGCCCGTTCGGTGGACCCGACGGAGCGACGGCGACCGTTTCCTCCGTTCGTTCGGCCGACGGCGCGCTCGGTCTGGCCAGCACATTTGGTGGAGGCGAGACTTCTTTGTTCGCCGGCTCCAGGACATTTTGGGGAGCCTGCTGCGTCTGCGCAATCGTCGGCAAAGGCGCGTCGGCCTTTCTTTCCGATGTCGTCGGAGAAGCCGAATCAACGATCCCGGTTTTCGGAGGGATGGCTGCCACCGGGGTTGGCGGTGCGGGATTTTCAGGTTTCGGTGCGCTGGATTGAGGCGGGGTGGCGGGCGGCGCACTCGTTGCGGCTGCTGTATTGGACCGTTTTTGAGCCGCTTGTTGCGCGATTTCCACCGCGATTTCTTCGAATGAAAGTGTTTTGGCCGGCGCAGCGTCGGATTGCGATGGCCTCGGTGGATCCGCCGGTTGAGGTTTCGGCTCAATGGCCGCATTGGTTTTGGCAACGGGGAGATTCGTCGAAGGTTGGGCCCCGACCGGCGCAGCGGCCTTGGCAACCGCGGGGATATAGATGGGGCCGCCGCCCGGACTGACAGCGTGGTCCGCGAGCTCCCCGTCCCGGGCGACGAACACGACAACGAACGGCCTTTTGTTCTTTCCCATTTCGGCCGAGTGATTCCGGAAAATCTCATTGATGGCGTCGTCGAAAGGCGTCCCTTTCACGGCGCTGGTTCCGTCCGTGCAAAGGAACACCGTCAACGTTCCGGCGAGACCGGCCGCCTGCCGGATCGCCGCCACGACCTCGTCGGTCCTGGCCTTCTTCGTGAGTTTTTGATCGCGGAGCAAGCGGTAGGCGCGATTGGCCACGTCGTGCCGTTGCTGGGGGACCCACATCTGCGGGGGAAAAACGTCGGTGTGAAGCTTGTCGTTGAAGGTCCAGATGCCCAGCACATCGCCCGTCTTGACGCGTCCGTTGATCCCGCTGAGAATCAGCCGGTGCACCATGTCGATCGCAACGTCCTTTTGGCGCGACATCGCCGAAGAAGTGTCAACGACGAAGAGATAGCGGTAGAGAGGCACATTCGTCTCGCCGGTCGCCTCCGCCGCTCTCCCGCCCGTGAGTGCGGCAGCCAGACAGCAGAGGAGAATCAAAAGCGTTTTCACAATTCAACGGGATTGCCGAAAGCGTTCGCGTTCCTTCAGGTTGTGGCGTTTCAC
>DATEKZ010000204.1:0-9613 GCA_035277185.1 Verrucomicrobiia bacterium | reverse complement strand
GTCCTCGTCCTCGGTTTTTCGCGGGATTTCGAGGACGAGGACGAGAACGAGGAGGAGGGTCCGTTTGGGAAATTTTCACACAGGCTCTGAAGCCCGCGCCCCGGAGCGCGTACAAAACGCTGCTTCACCTGAAGCAAAGTTTTGTACGCCCACCGGCAACTTATCCAGAGGAGTCTTACGGTTTTGCCAACGATGTCAGCCCGCCAATTCCAGTTGTGACTTCCCTTTCGGCAGCGCAAAGCAAGCGATCAACGACCGGCCGTCGCGCCGCCATGTTCCGGAGGTGAGTTTCAAGGCGTCCGTCACTTCCTTGAGCGGCAACGGGTCTTGTCCGACGCGCAGCCGCGGAGCACCCGTAACCGTCGTGTCGAATCTCACCGTAAAGTCCGGCGAGGCAAATGGCGCATGAAACGTGACGGCGTTCCCGCTCCGTTCGATTCGGGTCAGTTCTCTGGCCGCCCAATAGCGGGCCACTTCGCTGAGCTTCATCCAGATGAGGTTATCGAAGCGCGCGTGCAGACGGCGGACGACCTCCTGGAAAACTTTGAAGCCAAGTTCCTGGCCGTTCCAATGGATGCCGGTCCAGTGCGCGAGCATCAGCGCCGGTTCACCGCGCTGGATGATTTCCACCATGCGGCCGCGCTGCAAATCTTCCGTGATGAATTTGTCCGCGCCTCCAGGCGGCGTATTGTCCCAGCCGCCGGTCCAATCGCCCGTGCATCCGATGATGCTCACCACGCAGCGCGGGTCGGCGCCATCCAGGCCGCTCGCGTACTCGACGCGCGGCTTGACGCTTTCGTCGCCCTTGTCGTAGAGGTGGCGGAAGTAATGTGGTATCTCCGCGCCGAACACGTCGCGAACTGCGTGAAGCGTGGCTTGAGCGAGCTGTGGCAGCGCTTTGTTGCCAAAGCCTCCCGGTGTCGTGATGCCTTCACATGGAAGGCCAATGTTCTTCAGGATGCGTAGCGCGTAAGCCATGTAATCGGCGATCTCGTCTGCGCTGCGGCCGGTGGTCCATTCCCAGTTCTCCATGAACTTGAGTGACAGCTCCGAATGCGGATGGCCGGTCTTGGTATCAATGACGCGCGTGTGCGTGACCATCTCGGGATGGATATCCCAGTTGGGCAACATCAATGTGCGAACCAATTCGATGGAATCGGCCAGTTCCTTTTGCGTCCAGCCGGGCAGCCCGCGGTCGAGCCTGCCGACACAGGCAGGGTAGGGGACGATACTGTATTTGCCCTTCACGCCCTGCTCGGCGCACCATTCGCCGAACTTGCGCACGAAAGCGTCCGGAATCTCGACGGGCCACTCGCGCCAGTTGCGGTCATAGGTTTTGTTGGCGCCCACGAACGCCGCGTCGAACTGCGGCATCGCGAACCGGTTCAGGTTCACGAGGCAGGTCGAGTCGTCGATGATCAACCCGACCGGCACGCGACCGCGCGGGTTCAAGACCGTGACGCCCTCCGCGCGCGACGGGCGTTCACCGGCCGACTGCGCGAAAGCGGAAGGGAACGCGAGCGCCGCGCTTGCGCCGGCAACCGCGCTCGCCGAGGCGCGGAGGAACTGGCGGCGCGAGATGGCGTTCATGGATATAAGGTCTGTCGATCTCATGGTGGTTGCGAGCTGATTGTTACACCCAACCGCCCTTGCGCACCAGCCTCGAGAATTGCAGCTCGCTGAAAAGTGGCAAACGGCGGATGCTGACGATTTTCCATGACGGCGAGGCTCAATCGGACGCACTCGGCGTCTTCTCAGACTCCCACCTTTGTTGGCTCGACATTTTGACGGTTCCACGATATAAGTTTCCGCGAACTCGACCTCATCTGTCATGTGACACGTGTCAAATCGTTCTGGAGGCAGTGCTGTGTACTTTCGCGGATTTTGGGACGCAACTCAACGGTTTCGATGGCGCAACAGGGGCAACTCCACCTGCGCTCGGGCGTTCGTTCTTTGTTGGATGATCATGGAGGTTTCCGGCAGCGACTTGGATCTCAGGCTCAAAGCCGCCTATGACAACCCCGTCTTAGAGCCCGTTTTGGGAGTGGCGGTGTCCGGCAACTACGCTTATGTGGCGCAAAGGTTCTACGGCATGGAGGTGATCGACATCAGCGACCCAGCCAGTCCGAAATCGATTGGCAGATGCGGGACCGGCGGTGCCGCGTCGAGAGTCGTCTTATCGGGCGATTTTGCATTCGTGGCCGCTAATACGAATGGCCTTCGGATCATCGACATCAGCCACCCCGCGAATCCGCGGGAAGTGGGCGGCTATGTTACCTCGGGCGGAGTCGAAGGCGTGTGCGTGTCCGACGGCTACGTCTACCTGGTGGACAGGGACGGATTGGACTGTGTCCGGCAATAAGGTGTTTGCTGCCGACTTCTACTATGGGCTTTCTATCCTTAATCTCTTTGAGCCGCCTCCCCGGTTTGAGTCGTTCCAGTGGATTCAGACCGACCGCTTCAAGTTTTCCGTCCGAGGTGAATCGGGACGAACCGTACGCATCCAGCGCAGCGAAAACCTGCGTGACTGGGGCGATTGGCAATCGGTCACGTTTGGCAACACCGCGCTGGAACTGAACGAGACGAACGCTTCGGTCCAGGCTAACAGATTCTATCGCGCGGTCTCGCCGTGACGTGTGCCTACATCACTACCTCAGTTCCCACCCCTTCATCAGTGAAGATTTCGAGCAACACCGCGTGTGGCACACGGCCATCGACGAACGAGACTTTCTCGACGCCCGACTTAATAGCAACGACGGCGCTATCGACCTTCGGAATCATTCCACTGTCCACGATGCCGGCCTTCTTCAAGCCGTCCACTTCGCTGGTTTGCAGGTGGGCGATGAGCGTGGCCGGATCCCTCGGATCGCGTAACAGGCCGGGCACATCGCTCATGAAGACGAGACGCCTGGCCTTGAGCGCGACGGCGATCTGTGCGGCCGCCACGTCGGCGTTGCAATTATAAATCTTGCCGTCTTCGCCGCGTGCGGTCGGACTGATGACCGGCGTGATGTCCTGCTTGATGCACTTCACCAGCGGCGCCGTGTTCACCGACACGACTTCGCCAACGTAACCGATGTCGATCCTCGATCCGGGTTTGTCTTTGTCATCGAGCCAAAGCTTGCGGCAGGTGAAAATGTCCGTGCCGGCGAAGCCTTTCGCCGCTCCGCCGAACGAGTTGATGGCGGCAACGACTTCGGGATTGATCTCGCGCGAGAGGACCTGGTCCACGACTTCGACGGATCTCTCATCTGTCACACGCTGTCCTTGAATGAAATCCGATTTCAAGCCGGCCTTTTCCATCGCCCGCGTAATGGCCTTGCCGCCGCCGTGGACGACGACGGGGTTGATCTCGACGGCTTCCAAAAACACGATGTCGCGCGCGACGCCGTTGCGGACGTTCGCATCGGGGGAATCCATGAAACTGCCGCCGTATTTGATGACGAATGTGGCGCCGCTGAATTTCTGAATGTACGGCAGCGCTTCCAGCAGCGTCGCGGTCTTGGCAATCAGATCCTGCATCGTCGAACACAAGAAAGCCTGCTTTCGTTACGAACGCAATCCGATTGCGCAACGCCTGAGGGCCGAGCCACCTGGAGGCGGCCGGTTTCTCCCGTTCATTCGATCCGGAAGCGGAAGAACTGCCCGGTGTTGCTGGTGATCGGAGCGAGGATCGATTGCCAGCCCGCGGAATCGAAGATTCCGCGTTGTTGCTCGCGCCACGTCGCCAGATCGGTCGAGCTTTCGAGGGTGAACGCCGCCCCAGCCGAACCGTACAGGCGCAATTGAAGCAAGCCGTCCGGTCGGCGATCGAGCAACGTGAACTGGGGCGCTTCAACTTCGCCCTTCATTTTCAACTCGACATCGGACTGGGGTGCGGAGCCTTGGATTCCGCCGAACGCGATGCGATACTCTACCCCCGCCTGCGCGTTGAATTCGAGGTCGCCGCCGTATGACTGGACGGATTGCGCGCCGACCGGAATCAAAGCGCCCAACAAATCGCCTCGATACACCGCGAGCAGTAGGCCCAGATTGTTGCGGGGCGTGATTATCAACCTTGCCCGCCCGGTCTGTGGCGCGGTCCATCGCCACCAGACCGAACGTCCGCCGTACCACCCGGCGTGGAGCGGTTCCTGGCTGTCTCATCCCCGCTGATAAGCGTGAAGCGATTGGCGAACTGGTCGTTGTCGGGTTGGGCGAACAGCGACGTCGCAACAAACGCCGCGAACAAGGCTGGAAGCAACCGAACGCGAGGTAGGATGGACCGCGAATTGAAAAGACAATCCTTGGAATACGCCCTTCGCATCGGTGACGCGAGGATGGCATTTTTCGTCGGCAAAAGCAAGCCGTCCTCGAGCGCGCAAGAGTTCGCTCACCCAACGATGCCCGAGGCGCTCATGCTCTGCTCAATTCACGCCTTGCGAGCGGTGGTTTGTTTCTGCGCCCGGTTCGCCGGTTTTTCCGCGACCACAAGCAACAGCGGATTTCCCAGCTTGAACGGTTGGCCGTCATGCGAGCCATACAACTCGCGAACGGTCAGACCCGCCTGCCCGAGCAAGCGCCGGATTTCCCCAACGGTATAAACCCACTGCCACCACTTGCGAACCTCCGACTTGCCGGCGCGGACGAACGTCGCCTCGGTTTCCAGGCAACTGATGTCCGCGAGGTAACGATGCTGCTCGGCGAACAGGATGTCGTCCACCTGATACCACACGCGCTCCTTCAGCGCCGGCAGGAGCGACTCGGCGGCGGCGCCCGTCTCGATGACGAAACGCCCTCCGGGTTTGAGCGCCCGCTCGATACCGCGGACGAACTTCTCCATTTCAGGATATTCGAGATACCCGAAGCTGTTGCCCATGCAGCAGACGCCGGCGAACTCCGACTTCCAACGCAACGCGCGCATATCACCCGCGACAAATTCGGCCTGGAGGCCTTCGGCTTTCGCCGATGCTTTCGCTTCCGCGACGAATTCCCGGGAAAGATCCATCCCGGTGACGCGACAGCCGCGCCGGGCCAGTTCGAGAGAATGGCGACCGTTGCCGCACGGCAGGTCAAGCAGCCGCGATTCTCCGCCGAGAGTCTTTTCGAGGAAGTCCGCCTCAGCGCGTGTCTGTTCGGGGCTGATACACTTCCGCCACAGGTCATTCGCCACTCCGTGGAAGAAGTTCTCGAACCAATTGCTTCGGTCACTCATAGGTTTCCGTCATTGGACGGTTGGCCGGAAATGATTTCAACCGCCAAGTGAAGCAGGGTCGGTCACGTCGCCTTTGTTGAAGTCCACGTATTCCTCGGTGAGATCGGCGGCGTAGATAATCGCACTGGCCTTGCCTAGATTGAGGTTTATATGAAGATCATATTCCCTCGCCGCAACGGCGGCGCTGAGAGCCCTGAACGACGCCGTTGTCGCCTGGCCGCGCTTAAGGCTCCAAAGAATCCTCCGGCCGCCCGGCGCGCTGTAACCGATGTCCACCTTCTCTTCGACAATCTTCGCGGCTGAGTATCCCAGGGCGTCAATGATGCGGCCCCAGTTCGGGTCGCCACCGTTCCAGCTCGTCTTGACCAATGCGCTGTTGGCCACCGCGCGGGCGGCGGCATCGGCGGCGGCAAGGGTCCTCGCCCCGGAAACGCGGACGGTGACGAAACGGGAGACGCCCTCGCCGTCGCGGACGATCATCTTCGCGAGTTCGAGGCAGACGAGATTGAGGGCGGACTGAAAAATTCGGAGTTCGGAGTTCGGAGTTCGGAGTTCGGAGTTTCGGGCGAGTCCATTGGCGAGCACGAGCACGGTGTCGTTGGTGCTCATGTCGCCATCCACCGTGATGCGGTTGAAGCTTTGGGCGACGGCCGCTTCGAGAGCGGACTGAAGCGCCTTCGCTTCAATGGCGGCGTCGGCAGTGATGAAACAGAGCATCGTGGCATGGAGCGCCGCGGGGCGCGAGCCGTCGGCGCTCATGCCGGGCTGAATCATTCCTGCGCCTTTGCAGACGCCGCCAATGCGGACGTTTTTCCCGCCGAGGTTGAACTGGACGGCAATCTGTTTTGGCCGCGTGTCGCTGGTCATGATGGCCTCGGCGGCTTCGGCCGCGTGTTCGGGGGCATTGCCGAGGAGTGCCGCGGCGGCGAGAATGCCGGACTTGACGTTGGCCATCGGCAGGTTCACGCCGATGCGGCCGGTAGAGGCGACCAGGACGTGATTGACCGGCATATGCAGTTGCTTCGCAGCGATGGCAGCCATCTCCAGGGCGTCCTTCATGCCCTGTTTGCCGGTGCAGGCATTGGCGTTTCCGGAATTGACGACGATCGTTTGCGCGCGGCCTTTCTTCACGCGCGGAATGCAGACTTTGACCGGCGCGGCGCAGATCTGGTTCGTCGTGAACATGCCGGCCACGGTCGCAGGGACTTCGGAGACGATCAGCGCGAGGTCGCGCTTCCGGCCCTTGTTCGAGCCTTTACCGGTGCCGATGCGTTTGATGTCGCAGAAGACACCGGAGGCAAGAAAACCCAGCGGAGCGGTGACGGAGCCGGGAATCAGTTTCATGCTTGGCTTCATAATTGGATCTGCCTGCCGATGTGTTGATCAGAGCGTCACGCAAAACTCAAGGGGTGAAGAAGTAGCGTGTGAGATGGAAAAAAACGGGCGCGGCGAAACAGATCGAATCAATGCGATCCATCACACCACCGTGTCCTTCCAGGATGGCGCCGTAGTCCTTGACGCCACGGTCGCGTTTGATCGCCGACATCACCAGTCCGCCGGCGAAGCCCATGAGCGTGATGACCAGCGACAGGGCGGCCGACTGCAACGGCGTGAACGGAGTGACCCACCAGAGACCCGCGCCAATCGCCGTGGCGGACAGGATGCCGCCGAGGAATCCTTCCCAGGTTTTGTTGGGGCTGACGCGCTGCGCGATTTTGTGGCGACCCAGCGTCTTGCCCCAGACGTATTGGAGCACATCGCTCAATTGGACGACCAGGACCAGGTAGAACAACAATTTTGCGTTCTGTCCCTTGTAGCCCGGAATGTCCAGGCTCAGCAGCGCCGGCGCGTGGCTCAAGCAATACACGCAAATCATCAGGCCCCACTGAATCTTCGCGGTGCGCTCCAGAAACCGTTCGCAGTCGCCCGCGATCGCGGCCCGCAGCGGAATAAACAGAAAGGCATAAACGGGAATGAAAATCGCGAACAAGCCATACCAGCGCGTGGCCACCAGCCAGTATTGGAGAGGCGTGATAACAAAGAATACCCAAAAAAGCGCGCGATGGTCGCCGACCCGGGTTGGTGTCAGCGTGATGAACTCGCGCAGCGCCAGAAACGACGTGAGGGCGAATAGAATCACGGACCCGATCCCGCCGGTTAACAGGGCCATCGCGAAAACGATCACCATGATCCACCAGGCGCGAATGCGGGCATTCAGGTTTGCGACGGTCGCGCGCGCGGATTTGGAAGTGACGCGAGCGGCGATCCAACGCCCCACGGCGGTCGCGAGCGCCAGGAGACCCAGGACGCCGCCCATGAGCCAAAGCATTTCGTGGTCGAAAGACAGGTTCATGGGCTTCGCAACGCGATCACGGCGGCGCGGGCGCGGTCGAGGAATGCCGCTTTGGTCTCGGATTTCTGCAGGAAAATGGGATGGCCGAACGTGGCGCTTCCCAACAGCGGTACTGGAAGGAATTCGCCCTTGGGCAGGATGCGGTTGAGATTTTCGAGCAGCACCGGGACCAGTTCCACATCCCGCCGCCGCTGCGCCAGGTGATAGAGACCGCTCTTGAATGGAGCCGGGTCCGGTCCCGGATTGCGGGTTCCTTCCGGGAACACGATGAGCGAGCCGTTCCGCCCCAATGCGGCGAGCATTGCTTCCAGCGGGTTGTCATTCGGGGTCGGCTTCTTGCGTTCGATCAACACGGCGTTGAAAACGCGATTCGCGAGAAAGGGCCGCAGGCGGCCGCGCGACCAGTAATCCCGCGCCGCAACGGGTCGGGTCAACACGCGCACGTTCGCGGGCAGCGCGGACCATAATACCGCCGCGTCGAGATGACTCGTGTGATTGGCGAAGTAAATCCGCTGTCGCGTGACCGGTTCGCAACCGATCCAGCGCGCGTGGATGCCGCTGCCATGCCTCAGGAGTGTGGCGATCAGCTCACCGTTCATTTCGACTCAAGTTCCCGAACGATGCGGATCGTGCGGCGGAGAATCGTTATCACGCAACCCATCACAATCACCCATAGCGCGGCCGGAACGAGGGAAAATGTCCCGCCGAAGCCCAACAGCACGACATTCACCAGGCTTGCCGCGGTCAGAACCGCCATGCGGTGGGGCTTGGCCATCGGGCCGAGGAAGTATTGGGAAGCGCCCGCCGCAACGCCCAGCGCGCGCACATAAGCAGTGATCACGGAAAGAACCGCGGCGATCCAGCCCAGGACCGGAAGGTAACTTGGCGATGGGTGTGAATAGCCGGCGGCCGCCAGGATCATCACATCGGCGAATCGATCAGGCAGTTCGTTGTAGATTTCTCCCGACTTCGAGCGAAGTCCGCCTTCAACGGCCACCATGCCGTCGAGCATATTGCAGAGGAGCCGCAATTGGATGCCCGTCGCTACTCCGATCCACAACCCGACGGCGACGGCGCCTTCCTGGCCACGGGTTGCCACCAGACAAGCACCCGCCCCGGCCGCGAAGACCATGCTAAAGAGTGAGATTTGATTGGGCCGAACGCCGGCACGCGCCACCCTTCCCGCGAGCGCGCCCGCCCAGCGCCGGCCGCGGGTCTTGAGGGGACGCCGCCCGGGACCGCCGGTGGATGGCATTGGTTCGGAGGCTTGCGGGGACATGGCAGTCTTCCAACTAAACCAATCCCGCCGTCTCCGGGAACCCGCATCGAATGTTCATGCTTTGCACGGCCTGGCCGCTGGCCCCTTTGACGATATTATCCTCGGCGCTCATCACGATCAGCCGTCCGGTGCGCGGGTCCAGCCGCCAGGCGATTTCGATCATGTTCGTGCCGACCACGTTCTTTGTGTCGGGTAATGCCTTTGTTTCAAGAAGCCGGACGAACGGTTCGTTACCGTAGGCGGACTCGTAACAGGCGGCGATTTTCGTTCCAAGCACGACAGCGCCGGCGGTGTCACTGAAGTGTTCTGCGGGCGCGAGATAAAGCGTGGTGAGGATGCCGCGGTTCACCGGAATGAGATGCGGCGTGAACTGGATCGTCACACGCGCTTCCGCCACCATCGAAAGCTGCTCTTCGATCTCCGACAGGTGCCGGTGTTTCGGGACACCATAAGGACGAACGCTTTCGTTGCATTCGACGAAGAGGTAATCCACCTCGGCCTTGCGTCCGGCGCCACTCACACCGCTGAGCGCATCGGCGATGATCCCGGTCGGACGAATGAGCCGCGATCGGAGCAAGGGAATGGCGGGCAGCAGGATGCTGGTCGGGTAACAGCCGGGCGAGGCGATGAGCTGGGCGTTCCGGATCTCTTTCCGATGAATCTCCGGCAGGCCGTAAACCGATTTCTTCAACAGCTCGGGCGCGAGATGGTCATGGGCGTAGAACTCTTTGTAGGTCCCCGCACTCTTCAGGCGGAAATCGGCACTGAGATCGATGACGACGCAACC
>DATEKZ010000203.1:0-7895 GCA_035277185.1 Verrucomicrobiia bacterium | reverse complement strand
ACTCCCGCCGCGTGAATCTGACCACGTCGGCACAATCCCAAGGCACAAATTATACCGTCAACGTGAGCAACGTTTCGGATGAGGCGGGCGCGCTAATCCCCGCGAACTCGCCGGTCAATTTCACCGCCTGGAAAGTGGTGTCGGGTTGGGTCACGCGGGAGGTTTATCTGGGTATCCCCGGCGCGTTTGTCGCGGATCTGACGACGGCTCCCAAGTATCCCGACAATCCCGACCAGGTCACCTGGTCGAAGACCTTCGAACTCAACAACGAGCCGCTGCTCAATCAATACGGCGCGCGATTAAGCGCGTTCCTGACACCGGCGGTAAACGGCGCTCACGAATTGTTTCTGAACAACGATGACGAAGCGGAAATCCTGCTCAGCACCGATCAGTCGAGCGCGAATTTACAGTCGCTTGGCCTCTTCCCATTGAACGCACCGCCGTTTGATACCGCCGGTTTCGTGACTTCACCGGCGCTCACCGCGAATCAACGTTATCTGCTCGTGGGACTGGTGAAGCAGGATGGCGGCGATGTTTATATTCAGATCGGCGCCCGTCCGCCCGGCTCCGCGCAAGCGCCCGAAACGCTGCCTGTTCTTGGGGGCAATCTGATTTCAACCTTCATCAATCCAGACATCGGCAACGTTACGTTCAAACAGCAGCCGACCAATGTCACGACCGCGGCCGGCTCGCGCGCCCGGTTCGCGGTCAAGGTCGAGACGGAAGAAAACCCGGTTTACTTCCAGTGGCGGTCCGGCGGAACCAATATTCCAGGCGCGATTCGATCGGCCTATGTGACTCCTGTGCTGACCACGGGCGATTCCGGAAAGACTTACGACGTCGTCGTGAGTGTTGCCGGCAAGGACACCACCAGCGCGGCGGCAACGCTCACCGTTGTGGCGGGCCAGCCGTCCAATCTCCAGCCGTATCTGGGAATCAACTTTGTCGGCGGTGGCGGCGGAGGCCCGGGCGGACCGATGTCGGCGGTGGACGTTGCCGGCGTGGTCCTGCAAGAGAATTGGAACAATTTGGCTGGCTTCGCGTTTGACCCGGCCACGACCCCGATAACACTGGTGGCTGCCAACGGCGCGAACACTCCGGTGACACTCACACTTGCCGCGACGGAATCATGGTATAGCGGCACGCTTGCCTCGGGGGACGCGAACGGCGCACTGCTCCAGGGATTCGTGGACACCATGGCGGTGACCGACCCGATGGTCATCACCTTGAGCAACGTCCCGTCCGGTCCGTATAATGTCCTTGTTTACAGCCTTGGTTTCGACTTCTCGGCGAGTTACGAACAGCAATTCAGTGTGATGGGTGACGGCGTTCATCCCTCGTATCACGGCAAGGCGGAGACCGGCCTCACTTACCTCCAGAATCCCGCTTTCCGGCGAATGTTGAGTACCAACCCGGCAACTCCCGACGCTGGAAACTACGTGCAATTCGACAATGTCAATCCGGCAACGGACGGGTCACTTGCGATTCTGGTGATGTGGGAATCGACCAACCCCGGTAATGGCCATCAGCCCGCCGTGAACGCGATCCAACTCGTAAGGGTGAATCCGGTCACCGAAACGCCGAGCCTGGGTGCGACAATAGGCGCTCCCGGCAGCTTGACCCTTTCGTGGCCCGCATCGGCCGCGGGATTTACTCTCGAAGCTTCCGCAACGGTCGGACCTGGCGCAAGCTGGACCGCCGTCGCCGGAGCGCCGAATCCGATCACGACGGCGGGTGCCTGGAGTGTCGGCATCGGCGCCACCAACCGATTCTTCCGCCTGAGACAATAGTCCGGCGCACGGATCAGAGTAACGTGGTCGCCCCGGCGGAAACCAGGGCTGGCGATTCGGCACCCTGGTTCAGGAGGTACTTCTCGCTCAGTCAAAAGGTCATTCGGGCGGGAGGAGTTAGAAAAACGACCGGCGTCAGTGGTGCAAGCACCCGATCTTCGCGAACGCGACGAGGAAGGCGGCTGCTCCGATAATCAGGAGCCAGGGGTTGCCCTTGACGGCGAGAACGATTCCCGTTGCCAGGACGGCGCCCATCACAAGCCAGGTTAAATACGCGTAAACGAGCTTCATAGGCGGTGATGTTAGCCATCACCCCACCCGAATCAAGCTTTGCGTCGCTCCGCGAAGAGGTCTATTCGGGCGGGGCGCAATTAAGATAGCAGTGTCGGAGCGCGGCGTGTCGAAGACCAGCCGCAGCACTGGGCACGTTCGGGCGTAGGCGTCCCGCCTGCGCTACCCGGTTCATGGAGAAGAATGCACCCAACCGCGGACCGCACCAAATCCGGATGCGCCGGTCCCCACAAATCACACTTGTTTCCGCCTGCGCGGAACGATTGAATGCGGCCAATGAAAGCGGTCCAGCTCACGGGCCACGGCACTCCCGGGGAGTTCAGGGTTTCCGACGTGGCTGATCCGACGCCGGGCGCAGGAGAGGTCCTCGTGCGTGTTTACGCCTGCGGCCTCAACCACCTTGATCTCTGGCTCGAAGCGGGCGCACTGCCGATTCCCGTCAAGCTGCCTCGCATCGCCGGCTGCGAAATCGCCGGACGCGTGATGGCGTTGGGCGAAGGCGTCCAGAACTGGCGCGAAGGGGAACGGGTCGCCATTCAATCCAATCTCTTTTGCGGCAAATGCGAGTTCTGTCAGCGCGGCCAGGAATCTCTTTGTTTGAACGGCGAATTGATCGGCGTCCAGCGCGACGGCGGATTTGCCGAACTGGTCGTTGCCCCGGCCAACGCCCTCGTCCGGCTGCCGGACAAGGTGGATTTCGAAACGTCGGCGGCGCTCACGCTGGCCGGCAGCACCGCCATGCACATGCTGACAGCTCGCGCCAAGATCAGCGAAGGCGACTGGGTGCTCGTCATCGGAGCATCCAGCGGCGTCGGGTCCGCGGCGATCCAGATCGCCAAACAGCTCGGCGCCCGCGTGATCGCCACGGCGTCGTCGAAGGAGAAACAAAACCTCGCCCTGAAACTGGGCGCGGAACAGGTCGTCGATTCAACCGGCGAATCGTGGCCCGCCGAGGTCCGCCAGATCACCGGGAAACGGGGCGTCGATGTTGCCATCGAACACGTCGGCGGAGATGTCCTCGCGCAGGTCTTCAATTGCCTGGCGCGCGGCGGGACGGTGGTCACGTGCGGCGCGACGGCCGGTCGCGACGTGACGTTGAATCTCTGGCCGTTCTTTGCGAAGGAACAACGGCTCGTCGGCAGTTATGGACGCGACCGGGTTGACCTGGAAAACACCCTCGAATGGGCCGCGGCCGGCCGGCTGCTCCCTGTCATCAATCGCATTTTCCCTCTGGAGGAAACGCCGCGCGCCTTTGCCGGGTTGCGCGACCGGCGGGTGCTCGGAAAGCTGGTCATTCGAACCGGCGCGTTCTAACGACCGCAGGCTCAACCGTAACGCCCTTCGATGTACTCTGCCGTCCTGGGATTCTTCGGGGTCAGGAACAAGTCTTCGGTCCGGTTATGCTCGATGATTTCACCGAGGAGCATGAAGATGCATTCGTCGCTGGCGCGGCGGGCCTGGGCCATGTTGTGCGTGACGATAAGGATGGTGTAACGGCCTTTGAGCGCGAACATCAATTCCTCAATCGCGCGGGTGCCGCCGACGTCGAGCGCGGAGCAGGGCTCGTCCATCAGGATAATCTCGGGCTTCAGCGGGAGCAGGCGGGCGATGCAGAGCTTTTGCTGTTGTTCGAGTTGAAGGCCGGTCGCTTTGGTTTGCAACCGGTCTTTGAGGTCGCCCCACAGGCCAACTTCGGTCAGCGCCTTTTCCACGGCGTCGTCGAGGTCCGCCTTCGTCCAGCCGCCGTCGTTGTGGACGCGCATGCCGAAGGCCACGTTTTCGTAAACTGAGATGGGCAGCGGGTTCGGGCGCTGAAAGACCATGCCGACGGACTTGCGCAACTCAATGAGCGAGACGTCGGGATCGTAGATGTTCTTGCCGAGCAGAATGATTTCGCCCTTCGTCGTGACGTAGTCATAGCGTTCGTTGATGCGGTTGAAGCAGCGCAGGAGCGTCGTCTTGCCGCAGCCTGACGGGCCGATCAGCGAGGTGATGATGCCTTTCCTGATATTGAGCGTGACGTTGATCAGCGCCTGAAACTTCGCGTACCAAAGGCAAAGGTCCTTGGTCGTGATGCCGAATTGGACGGAGTCGCCCATATTCAGAAAGCTCCAAGTTCCAGGTTCCAAGCTCCAAAAACATCCCGAGTTCCAAATCCCAAGATCCAAAAACAGCAACGCCGGCCGGAGCCTTGGAGCTTGGGATTTGGATCTTGTTTGGAGCTTGGAACTTGGAGCTTGGAGCTTTTCATCTCATTCAGCCAAAGATTCCATTGACGTATTCGTACGTTCGCTTGTCCTTCGTGTTGTCGCTGAAGATGACTTCGTTTCGGTCCAGTTCGATGATCTCGCCATTCCAGAGGAACATCGTGCGCGCGGCAAGACGGCGGGCCTGCTGCACGAGGTTGGTCACCAGAATGATGGTCATCTCGCGCTTCAGTTCTTTCAGCACGTCCTCGATGCGCATCGTCGTCACCGGGTCGATGGCAATGGAGAACTCGTCGAGGCAGAGAATCTCCGGCTGATGCGACAGCGCGCGCGCAATGGTCAGGCGTTGCTGCTGTCCGCCGGAAAGCTTGGTGCCCAGAGAATCGAGCCGGTCTTTGACTTCGTCCCACAAGGCGGCCTGACGGAGGCACTTTTCGACGAGACCCTCCAGGTCGCTCTTGTTGCGCATGCCGGCGGTGCGGGGGGCAAAGGCAACGTTGTCGTAGATGCTCAGCGGCAGGCCGACCGGCAGCGGGGCCACCATGCCGATCTTGCGGCGCAATTCGTACACGTTTTTCACGTCCTGAATGTCCTGTCCGTCAATCCGGATGGCGCCGCTGATTCTGGCGTTGGCGGTGAAATCGATCGTCCGGTTGATGCAACGGAGCAAGGAGGTCTTGCCGGATTGCGCGGGACCGATGACGCCGAGGATCTCGTTCTCCCCGATATCGAATGAAATGCCGTGGATGACCTCCTTGGGCCCGTACGACAGTCGAAGATCGCTGACTTCGATTTTCTTTCGCGGGGTCATCGGGCGACGGGAAAGCGGAGTGAAGGCGTAATGGAGTAATGGAATGATCCGGCGAGCCGCTCAGACAGAACCCCAACACTCCGACACTCCATCCCTCCGTTTGTTCTCTTGTTTACCATTTCTTTCGGGAGCGGAGGTAGGCGCGGACGCCGATGGCCGTCGCATTCACGACGAGCACGACGCAGAGCAGCACGGTGGCGATGGCAAAAGGAAGCGATGGCGCCGCATTGCTCGCTTGTGTGGCGATATAATAGAGATGCATGGAAAGCGCCATGCACTGGTCTTTGATGGGATTATAGAGGAACAAGCCGGTGCTTTCGACCGCCTTGAACGTGGCCACGCCGGTGAGCATGACGGGCGCGGTCTCGCCGGCGGTCCGGCTCACCTGCAGGATGACGCCGGTAAGGATGCCGCTGATCGAATTGGGCAGGACGATCCGGCGGATGGTCTGCCAGCGGGTCGCGCCGACGTTCCAGCAGGCTTCGCGGAAGCTCCTCGGCACGGCGGAGAGCGCCTCTTTGGTGGAGGCGATGATGACGGGCAGCGTCATGATCGAAAGCGTCAGCGAGGCGGAGAGAATGCTCTTGCCCATGCCGGCGGCGTAAACGAAGGCGCCCAGCCCGAAGAGGCCGTGCACGATGCTCGGCACCCCGGCGAGGTTCACGACGGCGAGGTTGACGATGCGGGTGAACCAGTTGTCCCTGGCGTATTCGGTCAGATACACCGCCGAGAGCACTCCGATGGGGGCGCTGACGCAGAGCGAGATGGTGACGATGTAAATCGTCCCGACCAGCGCGGACCAAATGCCGCCCCGGATGCCGCCCAGCCGGGGATTGGCGGTAAGAAACTCCCAGCTCAAGGAAGGCGCGCCCTGCACGATGACGTAGCCGACAATCAGGACGAGCGGAATGACCATGGCGGCTGCCATCGCGCCGAAGAAACACCGGGCGACGAGTTCCGTGCGCCGCTTTTTGCGCACGAACGGTGTCTCGGTGAAGATCGCGCGATTGGCGGTGGCGGTTGTGTTGGACGGTGCGGCGGCCATGGTCGATTACTTCCTCTTAATCCCTTTCACGATCATGTCGGCGGTGAGGTTCACCACAAAAGTGATGCCGAAGAGCAGAACGCCAATGAGAAACAGAACCTGATAATGGTCCGAGCCTTTGCTGGTCTCGCCCAACTCGGCGGCGATGGTGGCAGTGAGGGTGCGGACCGGGTCGAAGATGCTGTGCGGGATGCGCACGCTGTGACCGGTGGCCATGAGCACGGCCATCGTCTCGCCGATGGCGCGGCCGACGCCGAGCAGCACGGCGGCAAGCAGGCCGTTCTTCGCCGCGGGCAGGAGCACGCGATAGACGAGTTGCCATTTCGTCGCGCCCAGCGCCAGCGCGGCTTCGCGATACGAGTCGGGCACCGCCTTCAACGCGTCCTCGCCGATGCTCACCATGATGGGTACACTCATCAGCGCCAACAGCAGGGCGCCGTTGAACATGTTCACGCCGATCGGGACGTGGAATGTGGCGATGATGATCGGCGACAGGACAGTCAGCCCGACAAAACCCCATACGACCGAAGGGATCGCCGCGAGCAGTTCGATGACGACCTTCAGCGTTTCCTTCAATTTGCCCGTGCAAAACTCGGAAACGAACACCGCCGCACCCAGGCCGAACGGCACTGCGATGACCATGGCCAGTGCGGTCACGCTCAGGGTGCCCGCGATGAGCGCACCCACGCCGTACTTGGCCTGCGTCTGCGACGTCGGGAACCAGTCGATCGAGAAGAGAAACTCGCCGATCTTCAATTTGGCGAGAAACGGCGCCCCTTCGCGCAGGACGAAGAAGAAGATGCCGAAGACAAAGATGATAGCACTGAAGCCGCAGACGTAGATGAGTGCCTCGATGGCGCGTTCGCCAAGAATCTCAGCTTGTCGGCGCCGTTGTTTCATGTGGACGGCGGACGCAGGCCGACCGTGACAGCGGGCTTTGAGGTCACGATATCTTCCATCCTGTAACAGTTGTGCGTGTCAACAAACAGCCGCGGCGAGGTTGGCGCCGCCTGCGGTTCGGCGCGTGAAGCGTTACTTCTTCGGGAGCGGAACGTAACCGGTCTCCTCGACGATCTTCCGGCCGGCGTCGGATATGATCCAATCGAGATACTTCCTGATGTGCGGGGCCGGGTCACCCGCCGTGTACATGAACATGGGGCGTGCGATAGGATATGATTTGTCGAGCGTGGTCGCGATGGTCGGCTCGACCGCCTTGTCGCCCTTCTTTTTGGACACCTTGAGATGCTTCACTTGCGGCGTGGCGTAACCCATGCCGGAATAGCCGATGGCATTGGGTGTCTTGGCGATGAGTTCGACGACGTCCTTCGACCCGTTCATATCGACGGTGCCGAGGCGCATTTCGTTCTTCTTCCCGACGATGGCCTCGCGGAAGTAGTGATAGGTGCCGGAGTTGTTCTGGCGGCTGACGAGGATGACCTCGTCACCTTTGGCGCCGGGGATGCTTTTCACTCCAAGATCGGACCACTTCGAGAGTTTGCCGTCCTTCATGTAGAGCTGCTGAAGCTCCTCGATGGAAATCTCCGCCAGCGGATTGTCCTTGTGAACGAAGACGGAGAGCGCATCGAAACCCACCAGGAATTCCTTCGGCTCTTTGCCCGGGTGCTTCACTTTGAAGTCGGCGATTTCCTTTTCCTCGAAGGCGCGCGAGCAGTTGGCGATCTCGCAGGAGCCGTTGATGAGCGCCGCCACTCCCTGGCCGGATCCCCCGCCGTTCACTTCGACGGATATAG
>DATEKZ010000202.1:0-2958 GCA_035277185.1 Verrucomicrobiia bacterium | reverse complement strand
TCCGCAGGAAAGTGGCAGTATCCTCGAAGATATCGGCGAACGCGACGTTCGCCTTTTCGCCGGATGGGACGGACTGTGGGCCCCCCATGGCATGTCGCGGAAGAATGGTAACGGTGGCCACTGTCGTGGAGGTCGCGCCGAGGAATTTGCGGCGGGTCAGTTCTCTTCCGCGTTGTTTCTTCTTACTCATTACAATTCTGCAGACGGGGCCTATCAGGTCTCAAGGCGCCAAGGATGAACTTCGGCATGCAAACTCCGAGTTTCGTCCGAAATCGCTCATGATCGAAGTATCACCCGTTTTCTAACTCCGATGCGAACGAAAGACAACTGCGGAGATAGGACTGTCTGAAACCTGCGTCATGCTTCTGTTCACGAAGTCAACTCAGGCAGAATGCGTTTTGGATCGAAGGCGTCCTTCAGGCGTCTTGTGAGTTTCACGGGCGCGTCACTTCTCGGTGGGGCCGGACCACCGCGATAGTAAATCACGCCATTGCCCGCACGGGCGACGAAACGGATGTCGCCCAGCCGATGAAGGACCTCCGTCGTTTTCGAAGGCAAGACAGAAGCCCGGTTGGGCGGCGCTTTGTCTCCCCAGAAGCTCTGCTCGTAATCGAGGTTTGACGACTCACGAAAACCCAACCCGCGCGCTTTGGCCACCTGCCATTCAACCTCTTCACGCGTTCCAGCAAAGCCGAGAACGAGCATCGCGGGTGACCCACCGTTGTGCAGGTCGAGGACCACCGGCGCCAATTCCGAATCCAACACTGCCTCAATCAAAGGGCCTGCTTCGTCCAGCGACCCGCACGCCGTGCCGACAGTGGCTTCGACCTCGGGCAGTGGCCGGAGCTTAAAGATGACTTCGGCGACAACGCCAAGGCTCCGTTGGCTGCCGATGAAGAGCTTGGCGAGATCGTAGCCGGCCACGTTCTTTACGACCCTGGCGCCGGATTTGACGCTGCGTCCGTCCGCCAACACGACCCTCAATCCAATCACGTAGTCACGCACCGTACCGTAGCCGTACCGTCGCGGGCCGCTCGCATTAAATGC
The DNA here is from genome assembly GCA_035277185.1 of Verrucomicrobiia bacterium. Classification (GTDB taxonomy): domain Bacteria; phylum Verrucomicrobiota; class Verrucomicrobiia; order Limisphaerales; family AV2; genus DATEKZ01. The sequence goes on along the minus strand of DATEKZ010000202.1, from coordinate 1,911 downwards.
CAGCAGCGCTTCAACGGTCAACGTGTCAGGATTGGGCGGATCGAGGGGCAACCACTGACCGCCTTTGGCGAGCGCCGCCTGGAGCGTTGCCAGCGTGATACCCGCCTCCACCGTAACCGTCATGTCCTCCGGCGTGTATTCCACCACGCGGTTGAGCGCGCGAAGGTCCGCCTCTTCGAGTTTTTCGCCGAGCGCAAACGCGTGGGCGATGCCGCGCGAAAGCTCCTTTGCATTGGCGGGCTTGAGTATCATGGCGATCACGATCATTATGCGGGCAAGACTCATGACCGCAAGCGCGGAACCTGCCGGTGGCCCGCGATCGCTTGCGTCCCGAGATACAATCGATTGAACCCTAGCATCTTATGCTCACTCTCCCATGATTGAGTCCGGCACACCTCAAGCTGTCTCAGCCTGGATGCGGACAGCGACGATCCGCGGCGAGTTGAAATAAGTGTCAGCGAATTTATGATGGAGTTCCTTATCTGGTTCGTTGCCACCACGGGGGCCTGGTGGGTGTTGCGGAAATTTGAGCATTGGCCCCTGGAGCGTGGCGGTGGGCCGAACCTCTTCGAGGCGGGCGTGCTTGTCGCCGCATTGGGAGCAGGCTTCTTCGTATATTACGAATTCATCCCGCAGATCAAATCCTCTCCCACGCCGTCCACACGACCTGAAGAATTGTTCGCCAGTCTCGTGGTGTGTACCGTAGGCGCCATCCTGCTGGTAGCCGGTCGAATCCGACGCAAACACTCCTGACCGCGTCATCGTGAGACCAACGGTAGAAATGAATTGTAAAAGTCACCTGCACGTGTAGCCTCGCTTGCAACAAGGCGTTAACGTGCCAACCTGCGTGAAAAGATGAGACACGCAGACATCATGCATCACCCGCAGAAACCCGACTGTGGGAGGAAATCCGTCGCTGGCAACTCCGGTGCTGCGAATGGCGGCTGCCCCGCTTCAAGGCACAGTCGCCTGGCCGGGAGTGGTCGGATACGATCTTCCGTCCCGAACCAAACCGCGCGCGAAGGCCAGACTGTGCCATGACGGCTCTATCGCACTTTCCGAAATTCCGCACGCGGCTGATCATCCTGGTGCTTCTGCTGGTGACCCCCGCTTTCGGATTGGTACTTTACGGCAATCTGGAACAGCGCCGAATCGAAAAGGCGAAAGTGCGACAGGGCGCCACGGCCCTCTCCGAACTGGCCGGCGCGAATCAGGCGGCCTTTGTCAAGAACACCCGGCAGTTGCTCGCCACCCTGACGCAATTTCCCTTTCTGGTTCTGGCAACCAACCGGCCTTTCTGCGAAGTCCACTTTTCCAACCTGTTGAAACTGTCGCCGGACTACCTGAATTTCGGGTTGATCGAGGCGGACGGAACGCTGTTCTGCAACGGGGTGGCGACCAACGTTTCCGAAAACCTGAACGACCGTTCCTATTTCCAAAGAGTCCTCCGAACGAAGCGGTTCTCGATTGGCGACTTTCAGGCCGGCCCGTTGACCGCCCAGCCCGAGGTGAGTTTCGGCTATCCCGTGCTCGACGAAAAGGGAGGATTGAAGCGCGTTCTTTTTGCTTCGTTGAACCTGTCGTTGTTGTCGAAAGCGGTGGATGACGTTCGGCTTCCTGCCGGTGGCGCCGTGACCGTGATTGACCGCAATGGAACTGTGTTGGCCCATCATCCAGAGCCGGAGAAATGGGTTGGAAAGTCCCTGAAGGGAACTCGTGTGGCAGAGCGGATTCTGGCCCAGCGAGAGGCGGTTTTTGAGATGCCGGGCCTTGATGGGGTTCCCCGGTTGCACGCGGTGACACAGATCAAAGAAGGCGAGGCACCCGGCCTGTTCGTCAGCGTCGGGATTCCCCTGGAGGTTTCCTTCGCACATGCCAACCAGGCGTTGGTTCGCAACCTGATCGTCCTGG
>DATEKZ010000201.1:0-6030 GCA_035277185.1 Verrucomicrobiia bacterium | reverse complement strand
CATCGACTCCAGGAGTTTGTCCGCTCCCTTCTTGAGCACTTCAGCCAGCGTCGAGCCGTTCGTCATCTCCAGGGCCTGCAACGTGGTCGCGGCGGCAGGCCGGCTGGTGATCACTTGTTCCCGGCTCGGCCGGCCCAGGGCGGTCATCAGCGGGTCATTCTTCACCAGCGAGGCGCGGGCCTGTCCGGTTATCCGTGCCGATGCGATCATCGCGTTCAACTTCGTCCCCAGACTCCACGGCGAGATCGCCACGTCACCGAGTTCCGAGGCGCGGGCCCAATCGTCCGCGGCAAATCCGGACTTTGTCCATCCGTTGGTCCTTTCCTTCGACCACACCCAGCTTTTGTCCGAAACCAGATCCATCACCTTTTCGGTTTCGACGCCGTTCACAATCTGCTGGCTTCGGACGAAGACATACAGGATGAACCCGGCCGGGTTGGCCTGGTCCGCGGCCGCGTCGTCCGGCTTCGCTTTGCCGTTGACGGCCTCGACGGCGAAGAGATTCTCGCCTTTGACCAGGTGCTTGCGGATATCAACCAGTTTCGGCTTCGTGTGATCGTTGCCCGACGCCACTTCCTTGCCGTTGATGAACAGTTTGAAGCTATTGTCGCACACGGCGGTCAACGCGGCGTGCGTTGGCGCCACCGAAAGGTTCAGCGGCTTGCGCAGGTAAATAGTCTCCGCTTCGGTTTTCTCCACGGCGTTCGGATGGCTCCAGATCCATTTCGGCTCGACCAGGCGATTCGGTGCCGTCGGCTCCACGCCGATGCCGAAATTGGCCTGAGCCGCGGGCAACTCGAACCATACCCCGGTCAACGAAGCCAGGGCATCGACGTACTGTTCGCCGGACATCCGCCGCACGACCGGCCCGCGAAACGCAAAGTCGCTGCCCGTTTGTTCGGTCACGGGCACGGCGGGCAACTGATACGCCCGCGACGTCAGGATGCGCTCGATGGTTTTCTTCAAATCGTAGCCACTCTCAGCGAGATCGGCCGCCAGCCAGTCCAGCAGGTCCTGGTTCCACGCCGGGTTGTCCATCTCATCCGCCGGCTCGATCAGTCCGCGTCCCATGAATTTTGCCCACAGCCGATTCACGATGGTGCGCGTCAAACGGCCATTCTGCGCGGACGTGATGACATCGGCGAGCTGCCGCATCCGCTCTTCCTTTGGCGCCTTCGGATCGATGTTGCCCAGTTCGGGATAGATGAACTTGATTTTGGAGATCTCGCCGGTCGGTTTGTCGCACTGGACCATCTCCAACGGTTCGTCCGCATAGATGCTCGCCAGTCCGTAAGCGTCGGCCAGGGCCCAGTCATTGATGAAGCTGTCGTGGCACGAGGCGCACTTGAGGTTCACACCCATGAAGACCTGCGAGATGTTCTGCGCGGCCTGCATCTGCGGCGTCTGGCTCGCGTTGACCACCCCGCGCCAGATGATCCCTTTGGCAAACCCTTCCGATTCCGGCGTCGGGTCGATCAGTTCACTCACAAACTCGTCGAACGGCTTGTTCCTCGCCAGTGCCGCGTAAAGCCAACCGGTGATCTGCTTGCGGCCTTCGTCGATGTAGCCCGTTCCGGAATAATCGTTGCGCAGCGCGTCGTTCCAGAATGTAAGCCAATGCTCGGCGTACCGCCGATTGTCCGCGAGGAGCCGCTTCACAAGACGTTCGCGTTTGTCGGACCGCTTGTCCGCCTCGAACGCGGCCAATTCTTCCGGCGTGGGCAGCAGACCGATGGCGTCCAGGTAAGCCCGCCGCGCGAACACGCGGTCCGTGACCGGCTTCGGCGGCCGGATTCTGCGCGCCTCGTAGTAAGGCTGGAGGATCCGGTCGATCGGGTGGGTCACGCCTCTTTTGGCAGCCGGAAGCGCCGGCTTGCGGGGGTGAAGATTGACCGGCGGCGCCTTGGCAAAACTCACGCCCGCTGCCCACGGCGCGCCCTGATCGATCCACGCGCGCAGCACGCCGATCTGTTCGGGCTTCAGCTTCGATCCCTTTTGCGGCATCACGTTGTCCGGATCCATGCCCGCCACCAGTTCGATCAGATAACTCTCGACGCTCTTGCCCGGAACGATGGCCGGTCCCGAATCGCCGCCGCTCAATGCGGTGTCACGATTCTCGAGGTTGAATCCGCCCTTGGCCTTGCCGCGTGCGTGACACTTGACACAACTTGCCTCGAAGAGGGGTTTGATTTCCCTTGTGAAATCAACTTTGTGGGTCGCCGGCGGCGGCAACTGGGCGGCCTGCTCCGGCGTCATCTTCGCGAGTGCCACTCCACCGCTCGCCGAAATAAAAACAACAACGGAAATGACTGAAATGCGGTTCATCTAGCTTGGAATCTAGTCGTCCGAAGCGGCAAAATGAAGCGGAAATTTTGGTCGAAACGGAGGAGGGGCCATCCATATCGCCGTCGGCATCGGCGTGTGTTGCGGTCTCGTGATCACGCCTCCCGGACATGTGCCGGTCACAAACGCAAGAATGAAGATTGCCAGCGGTCCCAATTGTGGCTTTATTCTCCCCAAAACGGTGCGCACGGCGAACGGTGGAATTCCGTGCCCCAACCAAAAGGGAACAAGACTATGAAACGGCGCATTCTGATCCTGCTGACATTGACGGGTTTGTTGAGTGGGAACCTCATTTCGCGCGCGGCCGAAGACAAAGACGCCCTGAAACCGGCCGCCCCCGGGAAGAAGGAGGCGAAGCCGTTCAAGAACGCCGACGTTGCCGAGTTCGACAAACTTCGCGAGAACAAAGAGAACGTCGTGCTGGATGTGCGGACCAAAAAGGAATTCGACGCCGGTCACATTCGCGGCGCTGTGAACATCGACGTGAACGCGCCGGACTTCGAGGAAAAGGTCGCGAGGCTGGACAAGAACAAGACCTACCTCGTTCATTGCGGCGCGGGCGTTCGCAGTGTCAAGGCGTGCGAAAAGATGGGCAAACTCGAGTTCCCCAAACTGGTCAACCTCGAGGGCGGTCTCAAAGCCTGGGAAAAGGCTGGGAAGCCGGTTGAAAAATAGCGCCACCGCCCGGGGCAAGACACGGGTCGGGGAACCGCGCCATCGCATGAGATACGTCCTCGCCGTCCTTGAACAGGCCATTTGACCCGCGCGCCGAACGCTTGCCATGCCTCGTTCGCGCGCCTAGCATCTGTCGCATCAAGAGCTGTCGGCATAACCAACATACAAACACTATGAAGACACCCACTGCAGTCGCGGCCCTCGTGGCCGTCTCAACCCTGGCTCTCTCTTCCCTCCATTCCGCCTGTGCCGCTGACCAGGCCCACAGCGAAGGATGGGCCGCTGTCAAACAGGCCGTCGCCGTCGTGCATTCGACCGCCGGCAACAAGGCGCACGGCACAGTGACTTTCACCCAGGACGGCGACAAGGTGAAGGTGGTCGCGCACATCGAAGGGCTGACGCCGGGCCAGAAACACGCCATGCACGTTCATCAATTCGGCGATTGTTCGGCGCCGGACGCGATGAGCGCCGGGGGGCACTACAATCCCGAAGGCCACGAGCACGGTCTGCCCGAAAAGGGCAAACGCCACGCCGGCGACCTCGGCAATCTCACCGCGGACAAAGACGGCAAGGCGCACTACGAAATCACCGTTGATAACCTCTCCATCGCGGGCGTGAAGAATCCGATCATCGGCCGCTCGGTGATCGTCCACGCAAAACCGGACGACGGCGGACAACCCGTCGGCAACGCCGGCGCCCGCATCGGTTGCGGTGTCATCGGCGTCGCGAACACGGGAGACAAGAAGTGATTCGCGGCGGCGGGGGCTTGAAATGATGAAAGGCTCAACGCCAATCAGCCCTTGGGCTAATGGCTCCCACGCAGACTTCATCGCTGCGCGTCCCGGCGGTTTCTAGAAAAGTGGCACGTTGCGAGTCCTCCGGCAGAGCCGGAAGTTTCCAAGCATGATTATGAGAATCGCGCACTTGAAGTGTTGTTTGTTGGTGATGGCCATCGTCCCGTGTCTCTGGTTCGTGCGCGCGCAGACCGAAGCCAGCTTCGTCTCTCTCTTCGACGGCAAGACGCTCAAAGGCTGGCATGTCAGCGCGAAAACCGGCCACAGCCGCGCGAGCAAAAACCAGACGGGCGGCAAGTGGGTGGTGGAGAATGGCGCCATTGTCGGAAGCCAGGACATCCCTGGCAACGGCGGCATCGTGATCACGGACGAAGAGTTTGGCGACTTCGAGGTCGAGCTGGAGATGAACAACGACTTCGGTCCAGACAGCGGTCTGTTTCTCCGCAGCACAGAGGACGGCAAAGCGTGGCAGGCGATGATCGATTATCACTCGGGCGGCAACGTCATGGGAATCTACGGCGAGGGTTTGGGTGGCAACCCCAGCGTGCGCAACTACAGCTTCCTGGATTCACCGGACAGGATCAAAGCCGACACAAACTCGCCAATGCCATTGCCGGTGTCGCCGGAGCGGTGGCCGGTGTTCTGGAAGCACGGCCAGTGGAACCAATTTCGCGCCCGCATCGTCGGCAACCCGCCGCAGATCATCACCTGGATCAACGGCGTAAAATTTATGGAATGGCAGGAGAAGGAAGTTCGGCATCCGGCGAAGGGCGGAATCGCATTGCAAGTCCACGGCGGCGGCGATCACACGAAGGAATTTGTTCGCTATCGAAACATTCGCGTGAAGCGGCTTGATGCTGGAAACAGGAACTGATCGGCGAAAAAATGGGAGGTCGTGGTAGCGTGGCCGCCGCCGGAGCGTGGCTCGAACGTCTTTGGACTTCGAGTCGAAACGCCGGATCACTGCCGCAACCGATAAAAACGGCTGAAGCCATCGAGGCTGTTGGTCACGAAAAACTCGAAGCTGACGATCCCCCGCGTGTTGGTGACGCTCGTCCAGTTTGGCGACTCAAGGTCTGGCGTGGATTCGAGCGTGTAGTCGAAAAGCGTCGGCCAGCTAATGATCAGTTCGTTGTTCTGTCTGCGAGCGCGCAAAGTCGCGGTCGCGCTGGTTCCAGTGAATTCGTAAGCACCGATGTCGCTCTGGCCGACGCGGACGAAGTGACGTTGGTCGGTCGGAGGGCAGGCCGCGTCGTTACCCTGGTCGATCGCCGGACTGTTCGGGGCCAGGGCCGCAGTCCAGTTCGTGCCGCCGTAGTTGGCCAGCGGAAGCACCAACGGATCGGTGTTGGCGCGGCTTGCAGGCGAGGTGAAGGCGGGTGTGGCGTCGGAACTCAGGTTGTTGCCACCGTCGAGAATCGTTCCGGCGGCGTTTATACCGGGAGAGCCATAGGCAAGGATTGTGTTCTTGAGCGTCACTGAACCGGCGCTGTTCGCGATGGCGCTGCCGTAGCTTTCCCCCGGGGCGCCCGTTTGTCCGGACCGTGCGACGGTGGAGCCCGCGGCGCCGCCGCTGCCTCCAGTGCCACCGGTGGATTGATTCAGCGAAAAGGTGCAGTTCACGATCAGCGCGGTCCCATTGGCGCTGTTGTAAAGTCCGCCGCCATTGCCGGACCCGCCCGCGCCACCGTTGCCGCCGTCGCCACCGAATCCCACGGTCCCGCCGTTCCCGCCATCGCCTCCATCGCCGCCCGTCACTGAGTTGACGGCGAAGGTGCAGTTGGTCAGTGCGACGATTCCACCGTTGTTGAAAATGCCGCCGCCATTGGCGCTGCTGCCGGCCCTGCCGCCCATGCCATCGGCATCCAGCGGAGCGTCCGTGCCGCCGTCGCCGCCGGCTCCGGATGCGCTGTTGTTGTTGAACGTGCTGAAAGCGCCGGTCAGCGAACCACCGTCGTTGTATATGGCGCCGCTGTTTCCCGCGCCTGGAAACCCGTTGGCGCCGTCAAAACCCAGTCCGCCACTTCCGAAACCGCTGACGCCGGCCCTGGCGCCGGCAACGGTGTTGTTGGTGAACGTGCAGTCATGAACTGCCACGCGGCCGGTCGCGGAGTTGTAAATGGCGCCGCCGCTTGCGGACCCGCCGTTTCCGCCATCCCCTCCGTTGCCATTGCTGCCGGCGAGGGCATTGGCGCCGTCACCGCCAGTGCCGCCGGTG
>DATEKZ010000200.1:0-5883 GCA_035277185.1 Verrucomicrobiia bacterium | reverse complement strand
GCGCGGCGCCCAAAGCCGCCGCTGCAAAAAGCTTCACTGTGTCGCGTCCGTTCATCTTTGCCGATTCCGCTCACTTCCGGCCGAGCCGCCCGCGGCGCTTTCGATTCTGTCTTTTACTCTGGTCTGGCGTGGGGCAAACTTGCAACGTGAAAAGGCTGGTTCGAATGACCGTCAGCATCTTGTCGTTTGGCCTTGTCGTATTTCCGGCACACGGTGCATTCACGTCGCTCCACATTTTCGGCGACGGCGTTTCCACGACCACCAACGGACCGGGAGGCTCAATTTACCACGGCAACCGTTACGCCAACGGTCGGGTCTGGGTCGAGGTGCTGGCGCAGCGGCAGGGACTGGCCTATGACGCAGACAAGAACCGGTCTTACTTCGGCCATTACAGCGCCAACCTCGTGGAAAACGTCAACAGCCTCCCCGCGCCGCCGGATGCGAATACCGCGCTGTTTGTCGTCTGGGTCAACAACGCTGATTTCGTCTATGACATGAACAATTTCACTCCCTACACGACGAACAACCTGGCCAGATGGACCAACGCCCTTAATCAGTCTCTGACGAACCACCTGACGGCCATCCAGGCCCTTTATGCCAAGGGCGCCCGCACCTTGATCATGCCGAATGCCGCGGACATCACCAAGGTCCCCTTCTATGTTGGCCTGTCTTCCGCCAGCAAGACCTTCGTTCGCCAGCGGGTCATCGATTTCAATGCCGCTTTTGCCGCCACGCTGGATCAGGCACGGGCAACGCTCCCCGGCATCGCGATTTATGTTCCGGACATTTTCGCGCTGCTCGACGACGTCGTGGCGCACTCCGCCAACTATGGATTAACCAATGTCCTCGCGAATGGACTGACTGTTGATGCTCTGAGCGACCCCGCACTGACGGACAAGTCTCTGGATGGGCCGGGGGCAAATTACATCTTCTGGGATTACCTGGACCCGACCGCGAGATTTCATGCAGTGATCGCGGATGTCGTGCAGCAACTCATTTCGCCGGTGCAAATCAGCGCCCTCACATCGGTCAACGCCAGCAACCGGCTGGAAATCACAAACATTCCCGTCGGCCAGGATGGTTTCGTGGAGGGCAGCCCGAATCTTGTCACCTGGACGACCGGGGAAGCCATCGACAGCACCAATGCGACGCAAACGATGTTTCTTCCCGCCTCCGATCCGCAACGGTTTTACCGGCTGCGCTTTCCGTTCGCCTGGTCCTGGCCTTAGTGTGGCGTCCCTGAAATATTTCAGGGACACCACACTAGCTCACCGCAAGACCGAACGACGGAAACCCGTTGGATCTCGATTTGCGGCGCCGTTCCAGTTCTGTTGAAAACTGTCTCCGTCCGATACACGGCCGCCTAAATATTTTGCATCCGCGGCAGCCATCATCCGTCAGGCACGTGGTCAACGGCCGGAAATCCGGCCTCCCTCAATGCCGACGACACGCCTGAGCTTTCGGTCCGGGGCGCGAATCATAAACTGTGGGCCGGGGCGCGAATGACGGGGGCCTGGTGGCAGTCTCCCGAAGGCCAATCGAACGTCCTTCTCGCGATACCCATACGAAGGCGGTCCCGGGTCACAGTGCAATCTGACATACCGGTAATCACGCAGGCATGGCGTAAGCTGCCGAAGGCGGTCGCTATGCCTATCCAAATCAAATCCACATCACCCGTCAGGCTCACGACATTGCACATGGCCGGTTGGATCTTCCTGGCTCCTGGATTATTCCTGATCGGCAAATCGACTCTTGAGAACTTCGCCCACCAGAGCGTTACGGCGAGTTCCCTCGCCTGGTCTTCGACCGGTCTCCTGTTTATACTCCTCGGCTGGATGGTGAAATCGTTTAGAAAGTAATCGGCTACAAGCTTCAGTCCCCAAACACGAATTCGCGGCCAGATCCCACATCGCCTGTGCCACCGTGTTCCCTGCCAACGACCCGGTGGTTCACATCTGCATTTTGTCCCTCTCGCTCCGTGAGGAACGAGCGGGGGAGAGAGCCTTTTCTCCCCAACCCTCTCCCTGGAGGCCGCCGGAGGGAGAAGACCCATACATCTCCAAGGTTAGAATAATGACCGGATGATTTGGGAGGTTGAAGACCAGGGCCATACACCAAGTGCAACCCCCGACGCGTGCGCTATCACCTCGCGATCCGGGAGTACGGACGTCCTTGCTTGTCCGCTGGATCACGCTATTCTCGGGACGAAATACAGCGATTTAAGGCATGTACTCGCTCAAATCTCTGCTTCTCGTGGCCGTCGGCCTGATCTGGCTGGCGCTGGTATGCGCTAGTTTCGCCTGGCTCGTGCGCTATGAGTCTTTGCCCGGCCGCACCGGTACCGCACCCGGCTCATGGCCTGAAGAGAGCCGGATCGATCGCGCCACCGACCGGCCAACGCTCCTGATGTTCGCGCACCCGCGTTGTCCCTGCACGCGTGCGAGCATCGCCGAACTGGCGCGGTTGACGGCGCAATGCGAAGGCAGGGCCAGGGTGATAGTTTCGTTTTTCCGACCCTCCGAAACCGGGAAAGACTGGTCTGTGACCGATTTATGGCGGAGCGCCTCCTCCCTGCCCGGTGTGACAGCCGCCTGGGACGATGACGGTGTCGAGGCGCACCGGTTTCACTCCGAAACGTCCGGTCAGGTCCTGCTCTACGACATCCGCGGACGTTTGGTGTTTGAAGGCGGCATTACTTCGTCTCGCGGGCATGAAGGGGACAATGCCGGACGCAGCGCGCTCGTGGCGATCCTGAACGGCGGCGAGCGCGATTCACTGCGCACGCCCGTATTCGGCTGTTCGATTTCCGATCCGCAAATGGCCACCGGTGCCAAGCCGTGACATGAACACAATCGATTTAGGGTTGCCGCCTGGCGGAACAGCCAGCGCCTCTCGTATCCGCGAACTTTTTGCGGAGCAACAGCAGAGGATCTTTGTGCGGACAGACCGCCTGTTCGCCGGGCTGATGCTGTTCCAATGGCTGGCGGGAGTCGCGGCGGCTCTGTGGATTTCTCCAAGGACCTGGAGCGGCATTTACAGCCAGACGCATCTGCACGTCTGGGCGGCGCTCTTCCTGGGGGGATTGATCACGGTCTTTCCGGTCTATCTGGCCTTGAGGCACGCCGGGAGAGTGCTTACACGTCACACGGTGGCGGTCAGCCAAATGCTGATGGGCGCGCTGCTGATTCATCTGACGGGCGGACGCATCGAGACGCACTTTCATGTGTTCGGTTCGCTGGCGTTCCTCGCGTTCTACCGTGACTGGCGCGTTCTGATTTCCGCTACCGTCGTGGTGGCGGTAGATCACGCCCTTCGCGGCCTGTTCTGGCCACAATCCGTCTTCGGCGTCCTGGCCGCCAGTCCGTGGCGCTGGGTCGAACATGCGGGTTGGGTCATTTTTGAGGATATCTTCCTGATTTACTCCATCCGGCAGAGCGTCCGCGAGATGTCCCTGGTCGCCGAACGGCAGGCATCGCTGGAAACCGTCAACGCGAGCATCGAGGCGAAGGTGGTGGAGCGCACGGCCGCGCTTCAGACCAGCGAGGACAGCTTGCGCCAGTCCCAGCAGCGCCACGAAGCCTTGATGCACTCCGTGGACGGGATCGTCTGGGAAGCCGACGCGCACACGTTTCAGTTCAGTTTCGTGAGCCGGAAGGCGGAGCGGTTGCTGGGATACGCCTCCGACCGCTGGTTGAACGAACGGGATTTCTGGGTCGAACACCTGCACCCTGAGGATCGCCACTGGGTGCCTGCCTTTTGCGCGCGGGCCGTTGTGGAACAGGGCGATCACGACTTCGCCTACCGCATGATCGCCGCCGACGGACGGGTCGTGTGGCTCCGTGATATCGTCAACGTGGTCAAGGAAGACGGCCGGCCGACGAAGCTGCAAGGAATCATGGTGGACATCACCGAAGCCAAACAGATGGAAACGGAGCTGGCCCGGGCGCGCGATGCCGCGCTTGAGTCGGTGCGTATCAAGTCGGAGTTCCTCGCCAACATGAGCCATGAAATCCGGACCCCGATGAACGGCGTCATCGGCATGACCAATCTGCTGCTGGATACGGAGCTTTCCCGACAGCAACGCAGTTTCGGCGAAACGATTCGCAACAGCGCCGAGTCGTTGCTCACGATTTTGAACGACATCCTCGACTTCTCGAAGATCGAGGCAGGCAAACTCACGTTTGAAACGCTCGACTTCGACCTGCGGGAGGCCGTGGAGGACAGCCTGGAATTGCTGGCCGAACGGGCGCAGAACAAAGGCCTCGAACTTGCCTGCCACTTCGCGGCCGACGTGCCCGTTCACCTTCGTGGCGACCCGGGCCGGCTGCGTCAGGTGCTCACCAATCTCGTCGGCAACGCCATCAAGTTCACCGATCACGGCGAAGTGGTGTTGAGGGTTTCACGGGAAACCGCGACCGACAAGGAGGCCGTCTTGCGCTTTGCGGTCAAAGACACCGGCATCGGCATCGCGCCGGACTCCCAGGCGCGGCTTTTCGACGCGTTCACACAGGCCGACAGTTCCACCACGCGCAAATATGGCGGCACCGGTTTGGGATTGGCCATCTGCAAGAAACTCGTCCGCATGATGCGCGGCGATATCGGCGTCAAGAGCGTGCCTGGCGAGGGATCCACCTTCTGGTTCACCGTCGGACTGGAACGGCAACTCCAGGGCACGGCACGTCACGCGAAAGCCCGGGCCCACGTCGCGAATCTTCGCGTCCTGATCGTGGACGACAACGCGACCAATCGCGAAGTCCTCCACCATCAGACGCTCGCCTGGAAAATGCGCAACGATACCGCCGCCAGCGGCGCCCAGGCGCTGGAGCTCCTGCGCGCTTCCGTCTCCGCCGGCGATCCCTACGACCTTGCCATCCTCGACATGCAGATGCCGGAAATGGACGGCTTGACCCTGGCGCGCACCATTAAGGCCGACCGCACGCTGGCCGACGTTCGGCTCGTACTGTTGACTTCCCTCGGCGACCGGCTCACCGCGGAACAACTGAACGCCACGGGCATTGAGGACTGTCTCATCAAGCCGGTGAAACAGTCGCGGCTCCTCGACTGCATTTCTACGGTAATGGGGAAGACCGCCGCGGAACCTGGGCCGACTGCACCGAGCGCCGCCTCTGGCGCAGATTCCCACGTTTCCGACCTGCCTAAAATGCGCATCCTCGTGGCCGAAGATAACTCAGTGAACCAAATCGTCGCGCGCGGCATGCTGCGCAAACTGGGTTACGAGCCCGATGTCGTGGGCGACGGCAATGAAGCGCTGGCGGCGCTGCGCTCCATTCATTACGACGTGGTGTTGATGGATTGTCAGATGCCGGAACTCGACGGCTACGAAGCCACGCGCACCATCCGCCGGCTCGAGCAACAGCGTACGGCACCGTTTGACAGCGCCTCGCCAGTCCACGTCATCGCCATGACAGCCAATGCCATGGAAGGGGATCGCGAAGTCTGCCTCGCCGCCGGCATGAACGATTACGTCAGCAAACCGGTGCGGCTGGAGGATCTGCAAGCGGCTTTGGAACGATCGGGCCCGCGCCAGACTGAAGAAGCTGGCAGCGGCGTACCCGCGCGCGGATAAACGGCCAGAACTCCCGCCTTCCCTTGATGGCGTTTTCTTTCCGGAATGCCTCTGTTGATTTCGTTACCCCGGCCGGTCAGGTTCCTGAAGTTTCGGGAAAATGAAAGACGAGTCAGCGGATTCGGTCGAGATGCTGATCTCTAAAATTATTTAGTTGAGCATCACCGTTTCCACTAACTCGTCTTCGGGTGTGCTTTAAGCCAATAGCGTGCCAGGCCTCATCGCACCTGCCCGCTGGTTCTCCAGACAAACGATTTCGCAGGAAAAACGCGGTTCTCTTGAGTCCCCTTCCCTCA
>DATEKZ010000199.1:0-2155 GCA_035277185.1 Verrucomicrobiia bacterium | reverse complement strand
AATAAAACGGGCGGCGGCGCACTCACTGTTGCGCGACCAAAAAGCCGGGGTGGCTGCCGATGAAGCTTAAGGTAGGGCGCGTCGCGTTCCCTCACCCTGACCCTCTCCCCGGGGGAGAGGGAACAGCCGAAGTGGGCGTCCGAGAACCCAAGACGCTCGCCAGCAGAAGGCCGGGCATCGTCGCTCCCTCTCCCCAGGGAGAGGGCGGGGGTGAGGGGAAGGAAGCGACCGAATATCCGCGCGGTTGCAAGATTTCAGATGCGTCCAACTGGGCTAACCGCGTCACTCTTCCGGTCTCGGCGCGAGCGGAATCATCGCGGCGGCGAATCCTGCCCCTTGAAAGACGACGGGAGCTTCAGCTTCAACTCGCGAATGAGGAATCCAAATCGCTGCGCCGTCTCCTCAATGATCTTGTTGGTTGGTTTGCCGGCGCCGTGGCCGGCTTTCGTCTCGATGCGGATAAGAATCGGCGCTTTGCCTGCCTGGGCCGGCTGCAACGCGGCCGCATACTTGAAGCTGTGCGCGGGCACGACGCGGTCGTCATGGTCGGCGGTTGTGATCAACACCGCCGGATATTTCGTTTCGGGTTTGATGTTGTGCAGCGGCGAGTAGGCGTAAAGGGCCTTGAATTCCTCCGGATTGTCCGAGGATCCGTAATCCGAAGTCCACGCCCAACCGATGGTAAACTTGTGGAAGCGGAGCATGTCCATCACGCCGACGGCCGGCAGCGCGGCGCCGAACAAATCCGGCCGCTGGTTTAGTACGGCGCCGACCAGCAGGCCGCCGTTGCTCCCGCCGGCAATGGCCAGTTTCTTTGACGACGTGTAGCTGTTGGCGATAAGCCACTCGGACGCGGCGATGAAGTCGTCGAACACGTTCTGTTTTTTCGACTTCGTTCCGGCCTGGTGCCACTCTTCGCCGTATTCGCCGCCGCCACGCAGGTTGGCCAGGGCATACACGCCCCCCATTTCCATCCAGGCGAGGTTGGCCACCGAGAAGCTCGGCGGGAGGCTGATGTTGAACCCGCCGTAACCGTAGAGATAGGTCGGATTCCTGCCGTTCAGTTCCAGGCCCTTCCTGTGTGTGATAAACATCGGCACCTTCGCTCCGTCCTTGCTCGAATAGAAGACCTGTTTCGTTTCATAGTCGTCCGGATTGAAATCAACCTTCGCGCCGCGGAACACGGAGGATTTGTCCGCCGCGAAATCGAGGCGATAAATCGTCCCCGGCACGGTGAAACTCGTGAAGGAATAAAAGGTTTCCCGGTCGGTTCGCTTGCCCGAAAAACCGGTCACCGAACCAATGCCGGGCAAGGCAATCTCCCGCGCGAAACGACCGTTCAGATCGAAGATTTTGACCTGGCTGCGCGCGTCCTTGAGATAGACCGCGATGAACTGATTGTTCACGGCGCCCATGCCGGTGAGCGTCTCCGCGGCCTCCGGAATGATTTCCTTCCAGTTCGCGCGCTCCGGCTTTGTGATGTCGATCGCGATGACGCGGCTGCGTGGCGCCTTGAGATCCGTCTTGAACCAGAACACCGGACCGTCGTTGTCGATGAACGTGTAGTCGGCGTCGAAGTCCATCAGCAACTCAACCGCCGGCGAATCCGGCTTTTGCAGGTCCTGACAGAGAACGCGGTTCTTCGGGTCGGTCCCCTGCGTGGCGGTGATGATGAGATAACGGCCGTCGTCAGTCACGCTGCCATTGAAGTTCCAGTCCTTGTGATCGGGCCGATGATAGACAAGCTTGTCCTCCGACTGCGGCGTGCCGAGGCGATGGTAATAAAGCTTGTGAAAAAAGTTGGCCTTCGTCAGCCGGGTTTCTTCGGTCGGTTCGTCATACCGGGAATAGAAAAGCCCTTTGCCATCGCGGGTCCATGACGCGCCGGAAAACTTCACCCATTTCAGGTGGTCGGACAGCTCCTGCCCCGTGCGAACGTCGCGGACTTTCCACTCCTCCCAGTCCGAACCGGCTGACGAGAGTCCGTACGCCATCAGGTTGCCGTCCTCGGTGATCGTGTAACCCTTTAACGCGACGGTTCCATCCGCGGAAAGCTTGTTCGGGTCCAGCAGGACGGCCGGGTCCGCGTCGAGCGAAGCCATCGTGTAGAGCACGCTCTGGTTTTGCAGGCCGTCATTTCGGGTGAAGAAGTAGC
>DATEKZ010000198.1:0-2862 GCA_035277185.1 Verrucomicrobiia bacterium | reverse complement strand
GAAACCCAAAGGGGGGCACTTCTTTTGCGGCCAGACTTCGTTGCTCGCTCCTTACAGATCCACTTCGGGATATGCGCGTCGCTCGCGCCTCGTCTGGCCGAAAAATCCCTTGCCGCGATTGTATAGCTATTTCGGAGACACCACACTAGGCGAACCCTCCACGAACAACAACCAGAACTTGAATCCGGCCGTTCGGCCGTCCCGATTTCACGATTTCTTAACCGGAGCGCGATCCCGCAGCCGGTTTGGAACTCTTCGAAACGGTCCCTCCCATTCGAACCCGCTGCGCGCCGGGACGTCGCGCGCGCCGCCGACACTGCCGGCATTCGGAGCGCGACCGGTCCCCCGGTCCCGGCGGGCTTCAAGCGCATCGCGACGCTGGAAAGCGGCGGAGACGAGGTGGTTGGACCGGGGATTGGCTCGTTCAGACCGCGCCTTCCAGGACGCAACGCGTCCGCAGCCGGATAGGTTTGGAAAAAGTTCCGCGCATCCCGCATGTTCGGAACCGCTGCGGCCTGGAAGGCCGCGGTCCGCAAGACTCGTGCACGCGTCGAATACTCTCACACGGCCGGAGTGACCGGTCCCGGGTCGCAGTTTTGAAAACGCCAAGGCCGCAGTGCGGCGCGCGCTCCGTTTAGGTTGCGGCTCCGCCTCACTGAGCTAAACTGCGTCGTGTGAAACGCATCCTGGCTCTCCTGATCGCCGGCCTGCTCACGGCCGTCGCCACGGCCCAGGAGGAATTCCTTCAGCCCGAAGAACTCCTTCAGTCGGTCGAGGACTGGGTGCGCGAAAATCTGGACGAGGGCGCGCTGGATGAGCTGGGAGTGGACAAGGAACGCGTGCAGCAATTCCTGGCCGAAGTTCGGCGGCGATTCCAGGGATCCTACGTCTTCGACCTCAATGCGCTTCACGAAACCGCAACCGAGATGCTCCCCATCCTCCAACAGTTCGAGGAAACGCGACCGTATGCGATCTGGCTGCAAACCCATCTCGATTACTTCGACGTTGCCGAGGAACTGCGCCGCGAGGTCAAGCCCGATCCGGACAAGCCGCAACCCGTCCGCTTGCCGAACCCCTCGCCGCAGCTCCAACGTTCGGTGTGGGTGCGGGAATTGAAGGACCGTTCCCCGCCGTCGCTGGCCGACGATTGTGTTCCCCGGCTCAAACAGATTTTCGCCGCGGAAAAACTGCCGCCCGAACTGGTTTGGGTGGCCGAGGTCGAATCCTCCTTCAATCCCTCCGCGCGCAGCCCCGCCGGCGCGGTCGGTTTGTTCCAACTAATGCCCGCCACGGCGCGCTCGCTCAACCTTGCCCTGCGTCCGCGGGACGAGCGCCTGCACGGCGAAAAAAGCGCGCGGGCCGCCGCACGGTATCTGCGCCAGCTCCACGGCCGCTTCGGCGACTGGCGGCTGGCCCTGGCCGCGTTTAACGCCGGCGAATCCCGTGTCAGTGAACTCCTCAGAAAGCACAAGGCGCGAACGTTCGATGCCATTGCCGATCGCCTGCCTGCGGAGACGCAGATGTACGTGCCCAAAGTCGAAGCAACGCTCCGCAAACGGGAAGGCGGCCGGACTCTCACCGAGCTAAGTCCGCCCAGAGATTGAGTTTGTGGGAATCACCCCGGCCGATGTGCCCTGGTTCAATTCGCCCGTTGAAATCTTCTCTCCTCCCGGACGCAGCGTCGATCCGCCACGAGCCGTGCCACTCAGTCCAACCCCGCCGATCGTTTCACCGCATCGAGGATCCGGCGATCGTCGGCGCCCGACTCCCAAACAAGCTTGAGAAATTCGGGCAACGTCATCTTCATTTGCCGCAGGAACGGACGATCACCGCCGCAGCCAAACATCAGGTCCGGCGGCATCTCACCGCGCAACTTTAACCGCGCCTTCTCGATGATCCGCGGCAGCCACTCGATGCCATCCACCGCGTCCGTCTTCGCCGGCAGATCGTCCATCGACCCCACGCGGCCCGACGGCTTGCCCGCCATCACGTTGAGAAAATAATCGCGCCGGATCGCCTGCACCGCGAGCACCGTGTCGAAGTCCGGTTCGCCGTCGTTTTGCCCGTCGTCCACAAAGTCAAACAACTCCTGGCGCGTGCCACCAATGCTCGCAAGGAACGCCGCGTCATCGGAGTTGAACATCGTCTTGGGCGTGCGGCGCCCTGCTCTCCACGCCGCAACACCGCTTTCGTAAACCTTCCGGAGCTTTTCCTGCCAATCATTCGTAATCATATCGGCTAAAGAATAGCGCACTTGGCCGGAGAGGCAACGACCAGTGTTCTTTCGACGGCGAAGCCACGCGCCAACCGAACGCGCGGAGGTTCGTGCCGCCTCACTATTTCGCCAGCCGGAAGAACTGGTCTCCGGCGTTTCGCGGCAATGTGACACCGGTCCACGTAATAACGCCTCTCTGCGAAGCGGAAAGATCCCGGTCTACGTCCCGATGGGAAGATCCGGGCGCTGGGAATTCATTCGACGCCGCGCAATGAATCGAAGGGGAAGCGCCCTGTTATTTCCCGAACGCGTAGAGCTTCGTTTGCGTGCGGAGATAAAGACCGTTCTCCACGAGCGCCGGCGTGGCGGCGATACGTTCGCCGAAATCGGTTTCATGCAGGATCTCCGGCTTGTCACCGCCGGACTTCACCACGGTCGCCTTGCCATTCAGCGAGAACAGATAGATGCGTCCGTCTGCCGCGACCGGCGACGCATAGTAGCTTCCCTGCGCACCCAACCGTTCCTGGGTGTAAACCGGTTTTCCCGTCGTCGCGTCAAAGCACGACATCATCCCTCCGTCCTTCACGAGATAAACGCGGCCCTGGTAATGGAGCGGCGATGGCACGTAAGGCAGCCCGCGCTCGAAC
>DATEKZ010000197.1:0-5419 GCA_035277185.1 Verrucomicrobiia bacterium | reverse complement strand
CTTCATTGGCCTTCTGCACGATGAGGTCGCCGCCGGCGCCGGACGTCACGCGACCGAGCACAAGCAAATGGCGGAAGTCATACATATCCGCGTAATGCGCCAGCCCGTAGCCGAGGTACACGCCGATGGTTTCAAAAATCTTGGGCGAACGCGGGTCGCCTTGCTGGTGCAGGTCCTGCACGAACTTGAGCTGCTCTGCCGGATGACCACGTGGCAAATCGATGCCCGCCACCGCAGCGAGCCGCACGACCGCCTGTTGCGAGAAGCATTGCACGCCGCAGCCGATGTCCCGGGACCATTCGTCCGCCGCCGCGCGCGGATTGTAATCCACCGGAGCAAAGGCGAGTTCGTTCAACCAACCGGTGATTCGCCCGTGCGCGTCGAGAAACCCGGCGGCCTGGCTGGAACCCATCGCGATTCCCAGGACACCGTTCGCCTGAAGCGACATGGCTCCGGCCAGCGCCGTGACGTCGCCGTCGTTGGCCACCTCGAAGGGCACGCCCCACTCTTTGCGCAGGTTGAGGAACAGCGGTCTGACCTTTTGCGCGAACACGTCCGGTGGCACGGCCCGAAAAAGAGACGCCACCATCACCTTGTTATCGATGTAAATGCCCGCGGAACTGCCGCCAATGGCATCCACGCGCGGCAGATGCTTCGCCGCGAGTTTCAGCCCGTCGTTGATCTTCGCGTAGTGCCAGTCGGGATTGGACTCATTACGCGGATCCCAGGGAATCTCGGTCGTAAAAACCGCCTCGCCGTTGAGCACCGCGGCCAGTTTGTAATCGCTCGCCCCGAGATCGAACCCGATGCGGCAGCCATCGAGATGTCCGCCGAGCGGAACCGAAGATTCGCGTGCCACCGGGCTCTTCGCCAAGTCCACCGTTTCGACGATAAACGGTTTCTCATAGACGGATTCCATCAGCTTTACGTCGAACGCTCGCGCGCCGTTGTGAGAGTAGGTCTGCCGAATGAAGTCGCCGATCTCGTGCGGTCCACCGACAGTGATTTTCCATCCTCCGATCTGCCACAATAGGAATTTTACCAGGCGTTCGACATAGGTTTGCGTCGCGTCCTCGGGGGCTGATCCGGATCCGAATACTTCCGTCCTGGACACGGAGACGCAGCCGTCGTTCCGTTCGAGCGCTATCGCCAGGGGCGTTTTCTGCGTGGCCGCGGAAACGGCCTCGCGATACTTCCGATTGCCCAGCGAGATGGGGCGGAAGCCGGGATCGAGCGGCGGCGCAATCGATGGCTTATGGAGAAGGATTCCGCCCGCGGTCGTCATGATCGGCGAACGATAGAAACAGAGTGTTGCGCAAGGCAATGGTTTTTAGCAGCGGCAATTTTCGCGACGAATTGTTTTATGGAATACTGGACGTTCGGCCGGAGGGACGGCTAATGGAAACTCAAGGAGGTGTTGCCGCCCGTAGAGG
Organism: Verrucomicrobiia bacterium; assembly: GCA_035277185.1. Classification (GTDB taxonomy): domain Bacteria; phylum Verrucomicrobiota; class Verrucomicrobiia; order Limisphaerales; family AV2; genus DATEKZ01. The sequence goes on along the minus strand of DATEKZ010000197.1, from coordinate 3,986 downwards.
GCGAGAGGTCATTGTCGATGGAGTTGGGGTAGGGACGGCGCGCTACGCCGTCCCCGCCCGCGTTCAGCGGGCGGCACTGAGCTTTTGAAGGCGCTCTAGCGGTTCCGCAGCTTGGAGAGCAGCCGGAGGATCTCGATGTAGAGCCACACGAGCGTCACCAGGAGGCCGAACGACGCGTACCATTCCATATACTTCGGTGCCCGCCGTTCTGCGCCCTGCTCGATGAAATCGAAGTCGAGCACGAGATTGAGCGCGGCGATGACGACCACGAACACGCTGAAGCCGATGCCGATCCAGCCGCTTTCGTGGATGTAGGGAATCCGGGTGCCGAAGAAGCTCATCACAAAACCGACCAGGTAAATGAGGCAAATGCCGCCGGTGGCCGCGAACACGCCGAGTTTGAAATTCTCCGTGGCCTTGATCAATCGCGTCTGATAGGCCAGCAGCAGACTGAAAAACACGCCGAAGGTCAGCGTCACGGCCTGAAAGACGATCCCCTCGAACCGCGCGGCGAAAATCGCCGAGATCGCGCCGAGGAAGAGCCCTTCGAGGATGGCATAGATCGGCGCCGTCACCGGCGACCATTCCTTCTTGAAGACGGTGACCATGGCGACGATGAACCCGCCGAGCGCGCCGCCCAGGACCCACGGTCCCACGTTGCCGCCGGTTTTGAGCAGGTCCCACGTGTAACTGGCGGCGCCGACCAGCAACGCCAGCAGGATGGCGGATTTCGTGACGGTGCCGTTGATGGTCATCGTGGCATCCCCCCGGGCGCGAAGACCTTCAAACGTGTTTTCGTTCAGAGCAGGATTGGCGGTTCTCATGTCGGCGGCATTGGTAGCATTGCGCCGCCGGCGAGGCAAACATTTTGAGTTCAAAATCCTTGACCGTCGCAGCGACCGACAGCATTTTCGCAACGTGCCAAAGAAACTCTTCTGCCTGCTTCTGACCGTTGTCCTGGTCCAGCCCGCGTTCTGCGCCGAACCGGAGCGTTCCGTAATTCAGATCATGACCTTCAGCCAGCAGCCGGTCTGGGACAGTCCGTGGCGCTTCGAATCCGTGCGGCGCAGCAGCGGGACGGGATTCGTGATCAAGGGCAGGCGTATTATGACCAACGCCCACGTGGTGAGCTGGGCCAAACAGATTCTCGTCCGCCGCTACCAGGACCCCCGGCCCTACCTGGCCCGAGTTTTGTTCATCGGACACGACTGCGACCTCGCCCTGATCGAGGTGGAGGATGAATCCTTCTTCAACGGATTGGAACCCCTCGATTTCGGAGAGCTTCCCAAGGTGAGATCGACGGTGGTGACCTATGGTTATCCGGCCGGCGGCGAGCAGATCTCCTACACGCGCGGCGTCGTCTCCCGCATCGAACTGCAGAATTACGTCCACGTCGGCAACCGCTCGTTCCTGGCCGTGCAGACCGACGCGGCCATCAATCCCGGCAACAGCGGCGGTCCGGTGTTGCAGGATGATTCCGTCGTCGGCGTGGCCTTCCAGGGGATGCCCGGCCTCGAGAACGCCGGCTTTTTCATTCCGCCGCCCGTCGTGCAACATTTTTTGAAGGACGTTGAGGACGGGCGCTACGACGGCTTTCCCATGGCCGGCATTCGCATGGTGGCGCTCCAAAACCCCGCCTACCGCCGCTTTCTGAAGTTGCCCGACAACAACGCGGGCGCGCGTATCGACAGTCTCGTGCCGATTCCGGCAACGGAAAGACTGCTCAAGCCCGACGACGTGCTCCTCCGCGTCGGTCCCTACGATGTGGGCAGTGACGGCACCATTCTGTTCGAGGGAAACCGGGTGTCGGCCTCCGTCGCCTTTCAAGCCGCGCAGAACGGGGAGAGTGTTCCTCTCAAGGTCTGGCGTGACGGCAAAGAAGCGGAACTTTCGGCGACGATGAGCATTTATGAGGGCGACCGGCTGGTGGGCAGCCAATACGACGTGCTGCCGCGCTACTTTGTGTATTCCGGCCTCGTGTTCACGCCGCTGAGCCAGGATTACGTGCGGACCTTCGGGCGTGACTGGCGCGACTCCGCCAACACGGAGATCGTTTATGAACTTTACTATCGCCGCGCCGAATCGCCCGCCACGGCGCGCACCGAACCCATCATCCTCGCAGCGACCCTGGCGCACCCGGTCAATGCCAACGTCAAAATCTCCTCCCGCGCGCTCGTGGACAGAATCAACGGCCTGAAGATCGACAAACTCGATGATGTGGTCCAGGCGTTTCAGTCGGCGACCAACACGCATCACGTCATCGAGTTTCTGCCCAACCAGGCCTTCGAAACCCTCGACCGCAAGGAGGCCGAGGCTGCGCACGCGAATATCCTCGAAACTTACGGCATCCCCAAAGACCGCCGCCTATGAACCTGCGTTTTGTTCCGCTCATTGTGTTGCTGCTCGTCGTCGACGCTCTTTCCGCGCCGGGGCGCGAGGTCGCCACCAAAGCGGTTAAAGGGCTGGAGACCTCCATTGTCGGTCTCGATATCACGCGGCGCCAGTACGACTACTTCCAGCCCTGGTCCAAACGCGGGCAAACTGTCACCAAGGCGGGCATTGTCATCGGGCCGCGCGAAATCCTGACCACGGCGGATTCTCTCGATGATCGCACGCTTGTCCGGATGCAGAAACAGGGGCGCGGCAGTTGGGCCAATGCCGAGGTCAAATGGATCGATTATCCGGCGAACCTCGCCCTCGTGACCAGCGCCGACGAAAAAATCTGGGAGGGCCTCAAACCGATCGCCCTCGCCGACAGGACCGCCAAGGACGCCAACATCCAGATATTGCGGTGGCGCGCGGGCAACCTCGAAACGCGCCGGGCGGAGTTCAACCGGTTCACCGTCAATCACGGCAACATGAGTGACGCGGCGCACCTGATCATGGAATTGAACTCGGAAATCGACGGCGTCGGCTGGGCGGAACCGGTCGTCAGCGACTCGAAAGTCATCGGCCTGGTCTTCTCGCAAGCGGGCAACGTCCTTCACGTTCTGCCTTCCTCATTCATCCGCTCGATCCTTGAAGCGCAGAAGAAAGGAAACTACCGGGGCCTGGGATACTTCGATTTTACGTGGCAGCCGGCGGAGAACCCGGAAACACTCGACTACCTCAAGCTGTCCGGCGAACGCCGCGGCGTGGCGGTCATCGACGTTCCGGAAAAACCGGGTGTCACGCCGGTGCTCAAGCGCCGCGACATCATCCTGCAAGTGGACGGCTTTGATGTGGACACGCAAGGCGATTATCGCGACCCCGACTATGGCTACCTGATGCTGGAAAACCTTTCCACGCGCAACAAGTGGGCCGGCGATCAGGTCCGCCTCAAGATCTGGCGGGACGGCGCCGCGCAGGAGGTCTCCTATCGGCTGCCGAAGGCCGAAGACGCCGCGCGCCTGGTACCGGAAGCGCCCTTTGACGCCCAGCCGGAGTACCTGGTGGTCGGTGGATTCGTGTTTCAACCCCTGTCGAAAAACTATCTGCGCGGTTGGGGCCAGGACTGGGAACGCCGGGCGCCGTTTCGCCTCGCTTTCTTCCGCAACGAAGAACCCAAGCCGGAACGGCCCGCCATCGTGATTCTTTCCCAGGTCCTGCCCGACATTTACAACCTGGGTTATCAGGAATCCCGCAACCTCGTCGTCGAGCGGGTCAACGGACAAAAGGTCAGTTACCTCACGGATCTGCAGCAGGCGCTGTCCAGGCCCGTGGACGGGTTCCACGTCATGGAATTCCTGAAAGGCGATTCAATCCAACGAATCGTGCTGGACGCCACCGCCCAGCCTGAAGCGACGCAACGGGTGCTGCAACGCTACGGCATCGAGAAGGTCGCGGTCGTCAATCCGCGGGGAGCGCAGGCTTCCAAACCTGCGAGTTAAGCGACACGCTTTGCCGAAACGGAGCGCGGCTCTGTGAGCCGCAGCACGGTCGCATCGCGCGAGGCGGAGTTCGTTCCGACGGAATCATGACTTGCGGAGCCGCTGCGGCTCACAGAG
>DATEKZ010000196.1:0-2493 GCA_035277185.1 Verrucomicrobiia bacterium | reverse complement strand
CCTTCACCAGAAAAGGCACGCCGTCCGGCCCCGTCGCGCGAACGGCCTCCGTGGCGTTGCTCCGCACCCACGGGTCGGGACTATTAAGATCGCGCGCCCACGCCGTGACGGATTTTCCCCCGTAAACAGGCTCGCGCTTGCCGAATGGTCTGAACACGGCGAACGCCGCTACCAGGCCGATGGCGGCAACTGTCGCGACCCTCCAGCGTTTCTTCAAAGGCCGTTTCATCGGCGGGTTGACGCCTGTGTCCCCGTGGGTGAATCCATCCGCCGCAGCGCTTCCTCCGCCTTCACACGCGTGTAACTGAATTCCTCCCGCAGCACATTGGTGAGCGCCGGCGCCGCGGCGCAGGCGGCGGGGCCCATTTCCGCCAGGATCATCGCCGCCTTCGCCCGGTTCGGATTGTTCGTGTTCTCCAGAACACCGATCAAAATGGGCACGGTCAACTGGGCTTCGAGCCCGACATCCCAAAGCGCATGCACGACTTGAAGGCGAAAGTAATCGTCGTCGAGCCGGAGCGCTGCTTTGAGTTGTGGCAGCGCGGCCCGGGCCGGCGGTCCGATTTGCCAGAGCGCGGTGACGGCTTCCTTGCGGACGGCGGAATTGGGATCGTTCAGCGCCTTTCCGAGCGCGGGCGCCGCTTCCCCGGCCTTCGGGCCGAGGACGCCGAGATAAGCGGCTGCCTTCGCACGCTCCCTCGGATTGCGACTGTTCAGAACAGCGATCAGTTGAGGCACTCCCGCTTCGCCGATCTTCAGCAACGTCGCGTGCGCCATGCTCGTGTAGCTGAAGCTCGCGAGATTCGCGTCGAGGTTAATCCTGATCAAGGCCGGCACGGCCGGCGCCGCGTTTGTCCCGAGTTCGTACAACACTTCGACCGCGCCGTCGCGGATCACACCGGTTTCGATCGGGTTCGGCAAATGACGCGCGGCGAATTTCGGGAGTTTCGGACGAAGGCGATGGCCCATCTGGTTCCACCAGGAGTCCGTTCGGTTGACGGCGCTGACCAGCGCCGGCACGGCGGCGGGCCCCAATTCCCGCAACGCGCGCAGCGCCTTCGACCGGTCCCTCGCCAATTGCCCCGTCCAATACGTGGCGGACTTCCCTTCATAAAATGGGCCGCGATTGATCCAGGCAGACGCGACCAGTCCCAAAATCCCGAGGCCAATTACCGCGCCGATCGCGGCGCGTTTTGTGGATATCGGGGACTTCATTTCTTAAATGTCTCTCCGCAAGGGCCGGAATCGAGTTCGCGGCGTGTCTATCGCCGATTGGCGCATGCGGATGCAGTCTAAACGCAGAATGCGTCCTCAACAACGGCTTATCTCGATCCGGTCAACGAGTCTGCGATTGGAGGCGTCGGCCCGGTCAGGTGGGTCGGAAGTTGCGTTGTGGAAGAGTGATCGGGTCGCGTGGGCGTCGTTACTTGATGCCGGCGAGGCGTTCCTTCCAGACCTGGTAAAGGCGCAAGGTCGCCTCCACGTCACGCAGACAGTATTCGGCGATCTCGCGATAACGGCCTTCGTGCAGCAGATGGTTCACATCCAGGCCTGTGACGCCGTGGCTTTTGGGCGATTCGATTCCGAAGGCCTTGCAATAGAAATCGAGGTTAAACCGGCGCGCGGCGCCTTCGCGGCCACTGACGCCATAAAACGTAAGTTGTTCGGCCAGATCACAATGCGGCTCGACCTGGAAACGGTATCCAAGCCAGTCCTTGCGCGAGACGGGGACGTTCAAGAGGGCGGACCGCAGGTAGATGAAAGGGACGTCGAAACCGCGGCCGTTGAAGGTGACGACGTGTTCGTACTTTCGGGCCACCTCCCAGAAACTGGCCAGCAACTCCGTTTCCTCGGCGCACGGCACGAGCTTCACCGCGGGTGCGTCGTTCGCGTCCTCTTCGAAATCTTCCGCGAGAAACAGCACCTGTCCGCGCGACGTATCGGCGTTCAGCATGGCCACGCACACGACCTGCGCGGTGAACGGCCAGAGATTGAACTGTTGCCGGATCTCCGCGCGTCGCGTTTCGCGGGCGGCGTCATCCGAAATTTTTTCCGCGTCGCGGAAGAGATACTCCTGTTGTGCCGCATCGAAGTTTTCGAGCGGAAGGGCCGAGGTCTCGATGTCGAAAACCAGTTTCGCCATGGAAGAAGGGAGGAGAAGGAGGCGCCGAACAGGACGGTGTTCCCAACCGACTGCGGCCAGAACACCGCCCTGAGGTTTGAGAGCTTAGGAAACTACTTTTTCTTCTTGGTTGATTTCTTCTTTTTCTTTTTAGCGGCCACAGATTTTCACCTCCGTTCTCGTTTAAGGTTAATCATGCTGTTGCTAAAAATTTGTTTCCGAAATCAAAGTCGCGTTCGTGTCTGGTCTTCGTTCCTGAATTTCTAACGAAAAAAAAATCTTCTGACTAGTTTTTTGTTTCAAAAAGATTCGCGCGCTCGCCGGTGAAATTTTCCTTCGACCGGAAATTTTTTCCCGGCTAACGTTCTGTG
>DATEKZ010000195.1:0-8656 GCA_035277185.1 Verrucomicrobiia bacterium | reverse complement strand
CAGATTTCGGCCGCATTCGTGTCCGACCGGACTGCGGGCGCGGTAGCGTTGTTTCTTCGTGCCTGAGTTGGCGGCATCCACTTGGCGAGATTCGGTTCTCCCAGTCGCACTGCGGAGGTGGCAATGGATTTGCTATTTGCTAAGATGTCCAAGGGGGTTGTTGGGAACTGGGCTGGGGAGGATGGTGAACACTGTGGCAACGCACTTTGCGCCATCCTCCTTTTTTTTCCGACGACCGCCGCCTTCCTGCTTCCTGCGTGACTTTACGTCACGCCCACCGCACAATCAGGTCTGGTTCAACGGCATGAAGGACAGCACTCCAGTTTCACGCAGCGGACGGTTTGCCAGCGGTCCCGGCGCAGATGTTGCCCGGTTTACCGAATCCGTTTCCTTCGATTGGCGGCTTTGGCGCTACGACATTCTTGGCTCCATGGCCCACGCAACAATGCTCCGGAAGATGGGTGTGCTCACGAAGTCCGAGCAAATGGCTATTATCAAAGAGCTTGACCAGATGGGCCAGGAGATCGCCGCCGGCAAGTTCCAATGGCAGCTGGCGCTGGAAGACGTGCACATGAACATCGAGGGCGAATTGGCGCGTCGAGTGCCCGCGGGCGCCAAGCTCCACACGGCCCGTTCGCGCAATGACCAGGTCGCGCTCGACCTGCGGATGTGGCTGCGCGACGAGATCTTTGATCTGGTGCAGGAAGTCCGGTCGCTTCAATCCGTGTTGGTGGAGCTGGGCGAGCGGAACGCAGACGTGCTGGTTCCCGGCTACACCCATTTGCAACGGGCGCAGCCAGTCTATTTCGCCCATCACCTGCTGGCCTACGTCGAGATGCTGGAACGCGACCGATCACGGCTGGTGGATTGTTTTCATCGCACCAACGTCTGTCCGTTGGGCAGCGGGGCCCTGGCGGGTTCGACGCTGCCGTTGGACCGCGAACTGGTTGCAAGGCTCCTCGCATTCGTGGACGCCAGGGGCGAGCCGCGCGTGACTCAGAATTCCATGGATGCGGTGAGCGACCGCGATTTTGCCATCGAATTTTGCGGCTCCGCCGCGTTGCTTGCGGTTCATCTGTCGCGCCTGGGGGAGGACGTGATCCTATGGGCGAGCGCTGAGTTCAACTTCGTCAGGATTGCCGATGCCTATACGACAGGTTCGTCGCTCATGCCGCAAAAGAGAAACCCCGACGTTGCCGAACTGACGCGCGGCAAGGCAAGCCGGGTCATTGGCAATCTGGTGTCCCTCCTGACCCTGCTGAAAGGCCTGCCAATGACCTACAATCGCGATCTGCAGGAGGACAAGGAGCGACTCTTCGACACGGCCGACACTGTCCGGGCCAGTGTGAGATTGATGGCGGCGATGCTGGAGAACACGACGGTGAATTCCGGCGTCTGCAACACGGCCGCCAGCGACCCCGCGCTGCTGGCGACCGATCTGGCGGATTATCTGGTGGCAAAAGGAATGCCGTTCCGGCGTGCCCATCATGTGGTGGGCGCCGTGGTTGCTTTCAGCGAAGAGGTGGGAAAGCCCCTGAATTGCCTCACCCTTGACGAGTTGAGACGCGTGGACGGGAATTTCGACGCGGCGGCGCTTCAAATGTTCGATCTCAAGGCCGCGATGGCCCGACGTGAGCGGGTCGGTGCGCCTGGAACGAAGGAAGTAAGAAGGCAGCTTGCCCGCTGGCGGAAGATTCTCCGGCCGTAGCATGGGAGATTCCGGCCCAGGATTGCTGACCGATTTGCTGAAACAGGTTTCCCGTTCCTTTTATCTTACGCTGCGCATCCTGCCCGCCGCCATCCGTCCGCAGATCGGTCTCGCCTATTTGCTGGCGCGCACGACCGACACGATCGCCGACACTCAAATCGTTCCGGTGGCCGACCGGCTCCTGGCCCTGCAAGCCCTCCGGCACAGAATCCTCGGCCATCATTCAACGCCTCTGAACCTCGCGGCGTTTGCCCATCACCAGGCATCGCCGGCGGAGTGGATGCTGCTCGAGCGGGCCGAAGAAGCCCTGAGTTCACTGGCCGAGTTGTCAGCGGAAGACCGGCAGCGAATCCGAGATGTTCTCTCCACAATCACCACCGGACAGGAGCTCGACTTGCAGCGCTTTGCCGGAGCCGCCGCGGAGCGGATCGTTTCGTTGAACACGGACGCCGAACTGGACGACTACACCTATCGCGTTGCCGGGTGCGTGGGCGAATTCTGGACCAGGATGTGCCGCGCGCATTTGTTCTCCGAGGCGGATCTGGATGACGATTTTCTCCTGGTCAACAGCATCCGCTTCGGCAAGGGCCTCCAACTGGTGAACATCCTGCGCGACCTTCCGGCGGACTTGCGCCAGGGACGATGTTACCTGCCGGAAGACCGGCTGTGGGTGGCAGGTCTGGCGCCCTTCGAACTGCTTCAGCCGGCGAACGGGCCGAGACTGCGCCTGCTCTACGACCGCTACCTCGACCAGGCGGAACGACATCTGGCCGCTGGCTGGGCTTATACAAACACGCTGCCGCGCGCGCAAAAACGCCTCCGGCTGGCCTGCGCGTGGCCAATACTGATCGGTGCGCGGACCATCGACAAACTCCGCGACGGCAACGTGCTGGCGCCCGAACTGCGCGTCAAAGTCAGCCGTGCTGAGGTGCGCGGAATCATTCTGCGAACGCTGCTGTTTCACCCCTGGCCAGCCGCGTGGAACCGGCTGTTTCCGCAACCTGTCGAAGCGCCAGGAAATGAGGTTGATTCAGACGCTGATCTGCGGTAGTGATCTGACATGAAACTCTCCAAGTCTTTATTGATGATTTCCAGCGCTGGCGTCGGGTTGACCCTGTTGGTCGGTGACGATGCGACTACGAAGGCACAGCAGGCATTGCGGCAGAAGGTGGCCGAATTAAATGGCGGCGCCGCGCCGTCCGCAACCCCTGCGTCGTCCCCGGCGACGGCGGCCGCGGTCGCCCCGGCACTCCCCAACAAAGTCGAACTGCTGACCGAGGTGCAACGTCTGCATCGGGAAGGCAAGATCACGGACCAACAGTTGGAAACTTTCAGCAAGAACGTCAACGAGCAGTACGCCCGGCCTGCGGCATCGGTCAACGCTGAAGCGCTGACGCAGGCGCAACCGGCGGTCAAACCAGCGCCGGCAGAACCAAAGGTTGCGGAGAAACCGGAGAAACCCGCCAGCCCCACGCCCAAACCCACTCCCGAACTGCAAACCAGGACTCAGGCGACGCCACAGCCACAGCCGAAGGCCGCTGCGGCTCCCGTTCAAAAAGCTGCGTCGGCACCCCAGAAACCGGTGCCCCCTCAGGCCGAACAGAAGGCGGTCGCGCAGAAGGCTCCCGAACAAAAGCCGAAAGCAGCGGAGGCAAAACCCGTGGAGAAAAGCGTCGCCGTTCAGCCCACTTCACGGGCAGGCACACTGACGCCGGAACTGGAGGCCAAAGCGCGTGAAGCGCTCCGCGCTCAGATCGCCGCCGGTGCCAGGCCGGAAAGAACTGAGCCCGTCGCGCCCGCTCCGGATGCTGACGCGCAGGCGAAAGCTCTGGCCGCATTGCGACAGCAGCAGGCCGCGGCGCAAGCCACGCCTGATCCTCAACCGGCTACCAAGCCCGCTCCTGCGCCCGCCTCGGCTCCGAAACGCGAACCGGTCCCGGACCCTGAAGCGCAGGCCAAAGCACTGGCCGCATTGCGACAGCAGTTGGCCACCCCGCAGCCTGGGGCTACTCCCCAACCGCCCCCCAAGGCCGCTCCCGCGGCGACTGTTGCCGTCAGAGCTCCAGAACCTGCCGGTCAACCTGCCGGTCAAACTGCAACGACGCCCAGGCCCGTTGCCGCACCGGCAGCCGGCGCCCCCGCGTCGCCTCAGCAGGAGCTGGAAGCAAAGGCCGGCATCCAAGCGGACACGCCGGACCTTACGAAGGTCTTGCGGGCCAGGGTGGCGGAACTGCAAGGCACCCTGCCTCCGGGGCAAGCCGAACAAATCATCGCACCGCTGACCGCGCCTCCGTCCCTGCCCGATTCCAACAAAGAAGGCCACGAACGATTGGCGGAATTGACCGCTCTCTATAAGGCCAACCGCATCACGCCAGCCCAGTACCATCAGGAACGGGCGAAGATCGTTGCCACTCTCAGTAAATGAAGGTTTAAGAGCCGTCTCCCCGGTCCAACCCGCCAGGCGTCGGCGCCTGGCGGGTTTTTTGTTTGTCGCCTTTGCCGCTTCGATCACTTTGAACTTTGAACTTGCCGATGCCGTTTGGCATAACTACCGCCCATGCACGATTTTCACTACGTTGCCGCCAGGCTTTACTGCGAAGGTGTTTCGGTCCAAAACCTCGCGCAGAAATACGGCACGCCGCTTTACATCTATTCCCAGCGAACACTGGAGCAGCATTTTCAGAATCTTCACACGGCCCTGTTGCCGCTCGACCACCTGATCTGCTATTCGGTCAAGGCCAGTTCCAATCTCGCGGTGCTCCGCGCTCTGGCCAACCTCGGCGGCGGGTTCGACGTCGTGAGTGAAGGAGAGCTGCGGCGCGTCATCGCGGCCGGCGGCGACCCGAAGAAGTGCGCATTCGCCGGCGTCGGAAAAACGGAACCGGAAATCGAATTTGCCCTCCGGCGCGGCATCTACTCCTTCAATGCCGAAAGCGAGCCGGAATTGGAACGCATCAATCGTGTCGCGGAACGGCTGAACCGAACCGCGCCCGTTGCCGTGCGGGTGAACCCGAATGTCGATGCCGGCACCCACGCGAAGATCACCACCGGCACTTACGAAAACAAATTCGGCATCGCCTTCGAACAGGTCGAGGGCGTGTACGCGCGCGCCGGCAAGTTGAAGAATCTCCGGCTACGCGGCCTGCAAATGCACATCGGATCGCAGCTTACGGAAGTCAAACCGTTCGATCTCGCGGTGCGGAAAGTGGTGCCCCTGGTGCAGAAACTGGCGGCGCGATACCGTTTCGAGTTCTTCAGCATCGGTGGCGGCCTCGGCATCATTTATCAGCCCGCCCTCGCCAGCGGCGCGCCGGGCTGGTGGCAGACTTCCCAATCCCGCAACATTCTGACGCCCGCAAAATACGCCTCCACGCTCGTTCCTCTGTTGAAACCGCTGAAGCTGCGCATCCTGATCGAGCCGGGCCGGTTCATCGCCGGCAACGCCGGCATCCTCGTCACTCGCGTCGAGTATGTGAAACGCACCGGCAAAAAGAACTTCGTCATCGTCGATGCCGCAATGAACGATCTCATTCGACCGGCGTTCTACGATTCCTATCACGAGATTGTCCCGCTCGTGCGCAGGTCCGGGACGTCGATCCCGAGCGATGTGGTTGGGCCGATATGTGAGTCCGGCGACTTTTTCGCGAAGAGCCGGCCATTGCCGAAGGTCGAGGAAGGCGACCATCTGGCGCTGATGAGCGCCGGCGCCTACGGCTTCGTGATGGCGTCGAATTACAACACGCGCGCGCTGGCCGCCGAAGTCCTCGTCCACGGGAACAAGTCCGCCGTCGTGCGCGAGCGTCAGAAACTGCCGGAGATATGGAAGGATGAGAAGCTGCCGGCGTGGTTGAAGTAGCCACTTAACCAAACCCAAGCGGTCCGGAAATGGTTTGCATCGCGGAAATGACGTGCGTGATGTGATCGTCGAGTGATAATCCAAGCATCTCCGCTCCACTCTCGATATCCTCCCGTTTCACCGCGGCGGCAAACGATTTCTGCTTCATCTTCTTCCTGACGCTGCTGGCGGCCATGCCGGTGAGTTTCTCCGGCCGAACATAGGCCACGGCCGTGACGAAGCCGCAGAGTTCGTCCACGGCAAAGAGCGTCTTGCGGATCGGCCGGTCGAGCGGATACTCGGGCTGGTTCCATTCCGCGTGCGAGAGAATCGCGCCAACGATCTTCTCATCCACGCCGCGTTCGCGGAGAATCTTCGCGCCCTCGCGGGTGTGATCAGGCGGATTGGGCCAGCGTTCGTAATCGAAGTCGTGGATCAAACCGGTCATGCCCCACGTCTCGACGTTCTCGCCGAAGTGAGCCGCGTAATGCCGCATCGCGGCTTCCACCGCCAGCGCGTGTTTGATCAACGACTCGGATTTCGTGTATTCGTTGAGGAGGTTCCAGGCTTCGTCGCGTGTCATGGGATGGCTTTGTGTTTTGGATATAGCTTTGGCGTTGGCGAATCAAAAGGCTAAATTGCGGGCACGGTGAACGGCAGAGAGGATAGCGATGAAGGCCGCGGCGCGCCGGTCGAACTTCCGATCGAGGGCGTGTTGGACCTGCACACGTTTCGCCCGCAGGACGTGAAGCCGGTCGTCACCGGATATCTGGCCGAGTGCCGGGCCCGCGGCATCCTGCAAGTGCGGATCATTCACGGCAGAGGCATCGGCCAATTGCGCCAAACCGTTCATTCACTACTTTCCCGGCATCCACACGTGATTTCCTTCGCGCAAGCAGGCGAAGCTTACGGCGGCTGGGGTGCGACAATCGTGCGGCTGTCGCCGGTTCCCGCGGGATAAAGTGCTCCGCCGCGCGGCAGCAGGCTAGTCCGCGTATCTTGAAAACCTTGTCGAAAACTTTGTCGGAACAGTCCATTTTCAACGGAAATTCGACAAAGTGCTCGACAAAGATCGACGACAAAGTTGGGTCCCATTACCCAGCGGCTTCTCTTTGGACTTGCCGGTAACGAAAACAATCCACGGTATGATCGTTGACCATGCCCACGGCCTGCATCATCGCGTAGCAGATCGTTGATCCCACGAACTTGAAGCCGCGCTTGAGGAGGTCCTTGCTCAGTGCGTCAGACTCGGGCGTGCGAGCCGGGAGCTGGTTCAATGAGCGCCGCGCGTTCACCCTGGGTTTGCCGCCGACAAACGACCACACATAGGCGTCGAAGCTGCCGAACTCCTTTTGCACGGCGAGGAACGATTTGGCGTTTTGGATCGAGGCGGCAATCTTGAGCCGGTTCCGGACAATGCCGGGATCGGCGAGGAGTTGTTTCACCTTGCGCGCGTCATAGCGCGCCACTTTCGCAGCATTGAAGTTGTCGAAGACTTTGCGGTAATGCTCGCGCTTCTTGAGGATGGTATCCCAGCTCAATCCGGCTTGAGCGCCTTCAAGAATCAGAAATTCGAACAGCGTGCGCTCGTCATGAACGGGCACACCCCATTCCTCGTCGTGGTAACGGATCGCCAGTTCATTCCTTGCCCAGGCACAGCGATTCATGCTCGTGATCGCTCAAATCGTGAGCAGGGATCGCGTTTTGCCTCCCTGATTTCACGGATGGCGGCGACACCCCTCTCCAATCGCATCAAACGTTCCATCCTTTGCGATATTCCGCGCGGAGGAACTGGTTGGCCTCCGGCACGTTAGTGATCTTCAGCTTCGCGGCGTCCCAAAGGATCTTCCTGCCGGCGCGCAAGGCGACGTTCCCGAGCAGCACCGCTTCCGTCATCGGCCCGGCGTAATCGAAGTTCGACAGCGCTTTCGGTCCGCCTTTGCACGCGTCGAGCCATTCCTGATGATGATTGCGCTCGAAACCCGCCGGCCGCGGCAGCGCTTCAGGAATGCTTTTGAAATCCTCCACTTTCGCGCCCGACAGGAACTTGCCCGCGCCCCAGTAGTTCGGCACGTAGAGCGTGTCCTTCCGGCCGATCAGAATAATGCCGTTGTCGGACACTTCGGTGTCTTTGACCAGGTCCGCCGACGGCCTTTTGCCACCGTCGTACCACGTCATCTTCACCGGTGGCCGCCCGCCTCGCGCCGGGAATTCGTAAGTGATGATGGACCAAAGCGGCGCCGTCTCGCTGTTCACATTCGCCGACTGCGCCTCAACGCTCGCGGGAGCGCCGAGCTTGAGCGAAAAAAACGCGAGGTCCATGCAATGGCAGGCCATGTCGCCGAGCGCGCCGGTCCCAAAATCCCAAAACCCGCGCCATTTGAACGGCACATAAGCCGGGTGGTAAGGCCGCCATGGCGCAACACCAAGCCACAAATCCCAGTCGAGCGTCCGTGGCACAGGCGCGGTGTCGCCGGGTCGATCAATCCCTTGCGGCCAAATGGGACGGTCCGTCCAGACATGAATCTCGCTCACTTCGCCAAGCACGCCGGTTTGAATCAATTCCACGAGTCGTCGCGTGGCCGGGTTGCAATGCCCCTGATTGCCCATTTGCGAGGCGACTTTGTGCTTCCGCGCCGCTTCCGCCAGTTCCCTTGCCTCGTGGACCGTGCGTGTCAAAGGTTTCTGGCAATACACGTGTTTGCCCATCTTCATGGCCATGAGCGCGGCGGGCGCATGCATATGGTCGGGAGTTGAAACCGTCACCGCATCGATGTGGCCGCCTTCCTTCTCCAGCATGACCCGAAAATCCTTGAACCGTTTCGCCTGCGGATACTTTTGAAAACAACCCGAGGCGTTGATTTCGTCCACGTCGCACAGGGCGTAGATGTTTTCGTTGTCAACGTTGGCGACGTCGCTGGCGCCTTTGCCTCCGACGCCAATGCCGGCGATGTTGAGTTTCCCGTTCGCTCCGAGCACGTTCCTCGGGGCGACAAAAGGAAAGCTCAGCGCGCCGGCGGCGAAAGCCGTGCGCTTCATAAACTCGCGGCGAGTGAGAGGAGGTGGGTTCATGGGGGGAATGGTGATTCGATTTCTCTCATTTATTCGCCAAT
>DATEKZ010000194.1:0-4646 GCA_035277185.1 Verrucomicrobiia bacterium | reverse complement strand
TAATTGAAAGATCAGTCAATGAAAAGCTCCCTGTTCCTTTCGGACCTGCTCACGGCCCTCGCCCCCTCACCCCGTCCCTCTCCCCCAACGGGGGAGAGGGTGTCCGGAGGACGGGTGAGGGGGATTCGAGTGGTGGCAAGCTTCATGAGAAGACTGCATTTGTTGGCGCTGGCTGCGTCCAGCCTGTGCATGCTTTCACCGGCCCGCGCAGCCGATTTTAATGACATTCAGTTTTGGGCAGGATCCGGCACGAACCAGGCCGCTTTTGTCGTGGATTGGAATGATGGGCAATCGGCCGAATCTCTCATCTGGGGCTATCGCTGGGACGGCTCGGCCACGGGGATGGACATGTTTCAGGCAATCGTCGGCGCCGATTCCCGCTTTTTTGCCCATATCAGCACGCCTGGCGCGTTCGGCGTGTCGGTTTATGCGATCGGATATGACCTCGACGGGGACACTCTCTTTGTAGTTTCGCAATCATTAACCTTCGACGGCGGCGGATTGGCGGTAGATAACAGTCCTGACGATTTGCGCGCCGCGACGGATGCCGGCGATCACTGGCTGGAGGGTTGGAATTCCGGTTTCTGGGGCTACAGTTTCAAGTCCTCTTCTTCCTCTGCGTGGGAGTCCGCTGCCACCGGTCCGTCGGACCGTCAGTTGAGCGATGGAGTGTGGGACGGTTACAGTTTCGCGCCCGGATTTACATTCACCGACCCTTCCGAGCCGGCCATTGCACCGGTTCCGGAACCAGGATCATTGGCATTGGTCGTGTCCGGCGGACTATTCCTGCTATGCGCGCGCCGAAAACTCTGGTGATCCTGGCGTGCCTTGCGGGCGTCCTCCCGGGGAAGTCGCAAGCCGGCCCCTACGCCGTGCAAATCGTCGCCGCGCAAGGGCCGTTCGGTCCTTCGCCTTACAGCGACACGAACGCGGTTTTGGGCGCTCCATCCACGCGTTTCTACGACCCGTTCGGCGGCTTCGGTGGCGGCGTCACCAACCCGCGGGTGAAACTGGTTGAAGCCGCGTTCAACATCGCGCCAGACACCAATGGCCTGATCACTCCCCATCTCATCACGACACTGAACGCTGGCAGTCACATCATCGCGCGATTCGATCAGCCCGTTCGCGACGACGCGATCAATCCGTACGGTGTTGATTTCCTCGTGTTCGGCAATGCGTTTTATTCAGCCGACGTGCTCGTCACCGAATCCACGGATTTGAACAAGGCCCTGTTGACGGGCGGTCCATTCAGCGAGCCGATCAAAGTCTCGGTCAGTCCCGGCTACACCGGCCAGGCAGACGAGGATCCCGACGACCCAAACACGTGGCCGTGGTATCGCTACGATGCAGGTCCCTACGGCGACTCGGATTTTCCGACGCACGCCTGGAAGTGGAATCGCGCGACGACCAACTGGTCGGAGGAGGTCATGGACTTTACCAAGCCCGTGAATCCAGCGTTGAAAGAAGTGCTAGCCGCCGGCGGAATGTCCCTTGCGGACGCCATTGATCTGTATGTGGGGTCGGGCGGCGGCACGGGTTTCGACCTGAAACCATCGGGATTTCCGTGGATCCAATACGTCAAGGTTGAAGGCATTGATCCCGATTTCAGCGGCGGTGAGATTGACGCTTTTTCCATCGTGCGTCCTATGACGGTGGGTGATGAACTCTCCATCGCGCCGGAAAACATCACGAACAACACGGCGATGTTATTCTTTCGGAAAGCCGGTCAAATAAGCCTCAATGCCGTCTCGCTGGACTTCTCGGCCCTGAGTGACGTGGCGAAAATCTCCACGGCGCCGTTGGACGATCCTTCGGCGCTCGCGCCCTTGCCGGGCACACCGCTCAACGCCGTTCGGTTGAGCCTGTCGTCCCTTCCGGGAACCAACGCCGTTGCGTTCCGGGCCGATCTTGGCCTGAGTGCCGGTGAAAGCTACGACGGCAATGGCGACGATCTGGAGGTCGTTCAATGGAACGGTTCGAACTGGGTGCGTCAGGCATTCACGTTTGATTCGACAAACAACAGAGCGCACGTGGCCGGCGTCACGAATCTCGCGGCGTTCGTCGTGTTCCAGGTCAGGGCGCCGCAACTTTCCATCAACCGCGTCACCGGCAGCTTTGAGATTCAGTTCATTCCCGTTCCGGGTTGGGAACACACGTTGGAGCGCACGACTGATTTCCAGGATTGGGCCACGGCTTCACGCGTTACGCCGGCGGGCAATCAGGTCGTTACCTGGGAGGACAACACACCACCCGCAGGCTGGGCGTTTTATCGTCTGCATCTGGAAAGACGGTGATGATCAAAGATAGAGCTTTCTCCTTGATCGAACTGCTCGTGGTCATTGCCACGCTGGCGCTTCTGGCGGGCCTCCTCCTGCCCGCCCTGAGCCGTTCCAAAGAGACAGCCACCAGCGCCAAGTGCCTGAGCAACCTCCGGCAAATGGCCATCGCCGCGCACCTTTACGTGAACGACAATTCCGGCTCTTATCCCACCGCATATTATCAAAGCGTCCAGAACGGCGCGGCTCATTCCTACAACTGGGATTTGACCACCATTGCGGGCAGTCCGGACAAAGTGATTCCCGGATTGCTCTGGCAGGGACAGGGCGTGGAGAAGATTCAGCAATGCCCGTCATTCACGGGCCGCGCGAATTGGCTGAGCGATCCCCATACCGGTTACAACTACAACACCAGTTACATCGGCCACGGTCAGGGCGAGAACATTCCAGAACCCGCAAAAGCGGCCGCCGTTCGCAAGTCATCGGCCACCGTCCTGTTTGGCGACGGACAGTATTCGGCGGGCGCGAACAAATTCATGCGCGCCCCCTGGCCGAATCCCGGCGATGAATCTTTCAGCGCGCGCTGGACCGGCACTCAGGGATTTCGCCATCGCAACCGCAGCAATGCCGCTTTCTGTGACGGTCACGCTGAATCCTTGCGCGCCCGGTTCGCCGAAAACCAAAGCGGACCGGGCAAAGTCGCAACGGGAACGGGTTTTCTTTCACCCGACAACTCCCTGTATGACCTCGAATGAATTGGATTAAGCGCCAACGTGCTTCCGGATCGCCTCGCAAATCCTTTTCGACCAGCGATCGAGCGCGACGTTGTCCGGACCTTCAATCAGCAACCGCGCTTTCGGCTCCGTCCCGGAGTAGCGCAGCAGAACCCGTCCGCCGGCCGGTTTGAGTTCGGCTTCGGCCTGGGAAACCAGTTGTATCACGCCGTCAAGCTGCTCGAACGGAGTCTTCTCGCGCACACGGACGTTGGAGATCAGTTGCGGAAAGCGCGTCCAGCACTTCGCCAGTTTGGACAACGGCTGGTCCGTGGCCTTCATGATGCGGAGAATCTGCAACGCGCTTACCAGACCGTCACCGGTGGTGCTGTAGTCGCGAAAGATCATGTGACCGCTCTGTTCTCCGCCAAAATTGAAGCCGCTTCGCAACATCTCATCGATAACGTTCTTGTCGCCCACCGTCGTCCGTACCACGCGGCCGCCGCCCGCTTTGATGGCGGCGTCCAGGCCGGCGTTGCTCATCACCGTGGCCACCACGGTCTTCTCGTGGAGCGAACCCTGCGCCATCATGTCGAGCCCGCAGATCGCCATGAGGTCGTCGCCGTCGATGAGGTTGCCGGTTTCATCGCAGAGCAGGACACGGTCGGCGTCGCCGTCGTGGGCGATGCCGATGTGCGCGCGATGCTCCCAGACCTTCTGGCACATCTGTTGGGGATGCATCGAACCGCATTCCTTGTTGATGTTGGTGCCATCGGGCTGGTTTCCATGGACGAAAATCTCGGCGCCGAGTTCGCGCAGGACGCAGGGCGTCGCCTTGTAGGCGGCGCCATGAGCGCAATCCAGGACGATCCGCATCCCTTCCAGCGTCATGCCACGCGGGATCGAGCTTTTCGCGTACTCGATGTAACGACCCAGCGCGTCGTCGATGCGCACGGCCTTGCCGACCTCCGCCGCAGTCGGCCGGATGTTTTCAATGTCGCCGCTGAAGACCAGTTCCTCGATCCGGCCCTCGATGTTGTCATCGAGCTTGTAACCGTCCGCCCGGAAAAATTTTATGCCGTTATCGTCGTACGGATTGTGCGAGGCGGTGATGACGATGCCGGCGTCGGCCCGGAGGCTGCGCGTGACGTAGGCGACGCCGGGAGTCGGCAGCGGGCCGATGAAAAGGACATCGACGCCCATGGAGAGAATGCCCGCGGAGAGACCGTTTTCGAGCATGTACCCCGAGAGCCGCGTGTCCTTGCCGAGGACGATCTTATGCTTGCCGCGTCCACGCGATTGGGATTCGAGGTTCTTGAACACGTGGGCCGCCGCGCGTCCCAGCTTGAGGGCGGTCTCGGCGGTGACTGGCTCGATGTTGGCCGTTCCCCGAACGCCGTCGGTGCCGAATATTTTCCTGGGTTGACTCATGGTTGGTCTTTCTTTTGATCCTCCGGCGGCGCGCCCGCCGGCAGCACTTCCACGCTCACGTTGTCGGGGGTCACCCTGACCAGGCTGACGCCGGACGGAGGAAGGACCCGCACGTTTTTCCGCAGCCGCCTGGCCTCCACCACGTCCTTCAAATTGATAAAGACTTCAACATCTGACTCCTGGATCTTCTCCAGGAGGCCGGCGTTTCCGCCGAGGATCACCTCGA
>DATEKZ010000193.1:0-2839 GCA_035277185.1 Verrucomicrobiia bacterium | reverse complement strand
CCCTGGCCCTCTCCCCCAGGAGAGGGAACTCACTTCGACCATCCCGTGAATCGTCCCAGCGTGGTCGAAGTGAGTTCCCTCTCCTGGGGGAGAGGGCCAGGGTGAGGGCGAGCCCATTCTCTAACTGCATCGTTCCGAGTGGGGGAGAGGAAAGGGTGATGACGGTCCGCTTCCATGGCCTCACGCATCACGCATCACGTATCGCCCCATGATCCCCCGCGAAATCCTCAAAAAAATCCGCCAGATCGAGATTCGGACGAACCGGCTCGTCAGCGAGACGCTCGCCGGCCAGTACCACTCGGTCTTCAAAGGGCAGGGGATGAACTTCGACGAGGTGCGCGAGTATCAACCGGGCGATGACGTGCGCGCCATTGACTGGAACGTCACCGCGCGGATGAACCATCCGTTCATCAAGAAATTCGTCGAAGAACGCGAGTTGACCGTGATGCTCGTTGTGGACTTGAGCGGCTCCGGACTGTTCGGATCGGTGGCGCAGTCGAAACGCGAACTGGCCGCGGAGATCGCTTCCGTCCTTGCCTTCTCGGCGATCCGCAACGCCGACAAGGTCGGTTTGATCCTGTTCACCGATCAGGTCGAGAAGTTCATCCCGCCGCGCAAAGGCCGGAAGCATGTCCTGCGCGTCATTCGCGAGATCCTCTTTTACGAACCGAAACGGCCGGGAACGAACCTCAAGGAAGCGTTGGAATTCCTGGTGCGCGTCACCGCGCACCGCGCCATCGTGGTCGTCCTTTCCGACTTCATCGGGCAGAACCCGACCGTCGCGCTGCGTCAGGCGAACCGGAAACACGATGTGGTCGCCGTCCAGATCGCGGACCGCTACGAACTGGAATTACCCCCGCTGGGACGCCTGATCCTGAAAGACGCTGAGACCGGCGAAGTGGTCGAGATCAACACCGGCGATCCACGGAAGCGCGCCGCGTTTGCCGAGCGGCGGACGAGAGGGCAAGCGGAACTCCTGAAAATGTTTCGCTCCTCGCGCATCGATTCGATCCAGTTGCGCACGGACGAACCGTACGCGAGCGCGCTGGGGCGCTTTTTTGAAACCCGCGAGAAACGGCGGCGCCACGGATGAAGACGAATTCGAGCGCAGTCATTGTTCCGGCTCCTGTCCCCGCCACCACGACGAACACTGCGGCAGCCGAGGACATTCGCGACATCAAAGCGCCGGTGGAGATCCCCAGCGGTTGGGCCTGGCTCTGGTGGACGCTCGGGGCGATGGTCGTTGCCGTGGCCGTATTCGCGGCTGTCCGCTATTGGTTGAAACACCGGCCCAAGGCAAAAGCGATCACGATCGTCATTCCTCCGCACGAGCGCGCGCGTCGCAAACTGCAGGAGGCGCTCGGCCTGCTCGATCAGCCGCGTCCTTTCTGTATCCTGGTTTCCGACGCGGTCCGCCTCTATCTCGAAGAGGCGTTCTCGATGCGCGCTCCGGAACGCACGACGGAGGAATTCCTGGATGAACTGCAATCCAGCGCCGTGCTCGCCCTGACGCAAAAGCAGTTGCTCGGCGATTTCCTGATGCGCTGCGACCTTGTCAAGTTCGCCCGTCACGAACCGCCCCAGGACCAACTTCAGGAACTCTACCAAAGCGCCTTGCGACTGATCGACGAAACGCAATCGCTGATCCGCACCGAAGCCTCGACCGTCGGACCGAACCCAGCGTCACCCATCACGGAACCTTCGGCAGCCGATAGACAATCAGAAATCGTAAATCGCAGATCGTAAATCGTAAATCGAATGACTTTCGCGCATCCATATCTGTTGTGGCTGCTGTTGCTGGTGCCCTTGATGGCCTGGGTGAGGAGCAGGGTGGGGTATCAGCCCGCGTTCCTCTATTCATCGGTACAGCTCGTTCGCGGCATCACCGGCATTACGCGTTCGCGGGCCGGCAGCATCCTTCTGAAACTGCGCTGGCTGGCCCTGGCGCTGTTCATCTTCGCCCTGGCCCGCCCGCAGCTCGGCGAAGGCGAGACGAAAATCTCCGCCAGCGGCATCGACATCGTGGTGGCGTTCGACTTTTCGAGCAGTATGAATTCGGAGGATTTCGAACTGAACGGCGAACGGGTAAACCGCCTCACCATCGCCAAAGACGTGCTGCGGCAGTTCGTCGCCAAACGCCCAAACGACCGCATCGGGCTGGTCGCCTTCGCCGGCCAGGCCTATATCGCCGCACCGCTCACGCTCGATCATGACTTTCTGCTGCAGAACCTGGAACGCCTCGAGATCGCCACGCCGGAAAAAGACGGCACCGCCATCGGGTCGGGCCTTACTGCCGCATTGAACCGCTTGCGTGAAGTGAAGTCCAAAAGCAAGATTGTGATCCTGATGACGGATGGACAGAACAACGCCGGCAAAGTGCCGCCCCTGACCGCCGCCGAAGCCGCCGAGACACTCAAGGTCAAGACCTACACCATCGGCGTCGGCACCCGCGGGATGGCGCCCTTTCCCTATATCGACCCGTGGGGCCGCAAACAATCCCGGTCGCTGCCGGTGGACATCGACGAGGAGACACTGACGCAGATCTCGAAACGGACCGGGGGCAAGTATTATCGGGCGGACAAGACCGAGACGTTGCGGTCCATTTACGATGAGATCGACCGGCTGGAGAAGACCGACGTGGAGGTCAAAAAATATCAGCGTTACCAGGAGTTGTTTCCGTGGGTGATTTTGCCGGGACTGGCGCTGTTGCTCCTGGAAATCATTTTGAACAATACGGTGTGGAGGAAGTTGCCATGAGCGGAACTGGAGTGATGGAGTGTTGGAGCGATGGAGCGCTGGCAAAGCCGCACCTGCGCCGCAGTTACCCAGCATTCCAACG
>DATEKZ010000192.1:0-2367 GCA_035277185.1 Verrucomicrobiia bacterium | reverse complement strand
GGCGGCGTTTCGATGTGGTGACGAAGGAGATGGTGTCCGCGACCGAGTTGTTCCGGAGAAAACTCGCGCGCAACCGCGACGGCAACGGCAATGTTGTGATCAACCTGAATACCTTCGCATTGAAGAAGAGCAACGGCTTCTTCTTCCTCGCTCCGCGCTACAACAGCGACGGCAGTGTCTTGAGCGCGGGCAAATACCTCGACAAAATCGAGTGGATCAAATTCAAACTCCTGGGCAGCCATCCCCCGTCCGTGAAGGACGGCAACCTTACTTACGGCGGCACGTGCTACATTCGCAACCGCGTCCCGCCCTGCATCGATCTGAGCAATTCCACGGCGATTTCCGGGGAGTATCGCGTGTTCCCGTTCTTCTACTTCTACACGCTCGACAACGGCGTCACCTGGCAGACGCGCAAGACGCAGGAAGACACCGTCAAACTGGTGTTCTCCCAGACCCCGGGCGAACCGGACCAGGGAGTGATTGGATCGACGCTGGAAAACCGTTTCCTCAAGGAGCGGAGCGTTGCGGCCACGGACTGGGTGCTCACCATACCCGCCGCCAGCGTGAACCTCGCGCTGGTGGACGACTTCGAAGTTTACGTGCGTCACCTGTTCGTTTCGCGTGTCACTCCTGTCTGCAACTGAAAGAAGAAAGGTCCATTATGAAATCGTGTTCAACCCTGAAGCGGCTCGTCATGCTGATCGCGCTGGTCTGCGCGCCCGTGTTCGCGACGCTCGGCCAGCCCGCTTACGTGAACTATCAGGGTCGATTGAACGACGCCGCGGGGCAACCGCTCGCGACCGGCACCTACACGCTGGAGTTCAACATTTACAACGATCCGGTCGGCGCCGACTCCACCAATCGCGTCTGGGGACCATTCCTGTTTGACGGCGCGGTGGGCGCGGGACACGGGGCCGTTGTGAACGTCATCGGCGGCCGGTTCAATGTGATCCTGGGCCCTGCCGACACGGTGACCCGTTCCATTCGCGACGCCTTCGAGGCGGAAAACCGCTATCTGGAGATCAAAGTCAACAACGGCGCCCCGATCCTCCCGCGCCAGCAGTTTCTCAGCACGCCCTACGCGTTCAAAGCGCGCGGCGTCACCGGCGATCTCCCTGTTCCCGGCAATCTTGCCGTGCAGGGCAACCTGAGCGTCGGAGGAGTGGTACAGGGCGCGCTCAATGTTCTCGGTGAAGCAAAGAGCACGGTTAACAGCGTGGATTACTTCATGGTGCCGCGCGGCAGCATCGTCATGTGGTCCGGCTCACCGACCAACATTCCCTCGGGTTGGGCGCTGTGCGACGGCTCCAACGGAACGCCGGACCTGAGTGACCGCTTTGTCATGGGTTTCAACCCTGCAGTACCGACCAACGTGATCGGCCAGACCGGCGGCACTACGAACCACACTCACGTGGTTGACATCGGTAACCTCACCACCACCACTGCGAACGGGACGGCCGGCGTGGTTGCTCCTTTCAACGGGAACGAGACATGGTTTAACGAAGCACACAACCACACAGTGAATCCGCCGGCTACTACCAGCACTGCCACTCCCCATATCCCACCCTATGTCCGACTGGGTTTTATCATGAAGCTTTAAGGGTTGTCGCCGTGTGCGAAGAGTTGGCCGCCGGATCTTCCCGACTCCGGAACGCCTGTTGACCCGCCCGGATTGGCGCGACCCGCTTCCTCAATCCCTGTTGGCAATGTCGCCCGATTGCGTTACCGTCCCGCGGCTATGGTCCTGGTCATCGACAACTACGATTCGTTCACCTACAACCTCGTCCAGTATCTCGGCGAATTGGGGGTGGCGATGCAGGTCCATCGCAATGACCAGATCACGCTCGACCAGATTCGCGAGCTGAATCCGGACCGCATCCTCGTTTCGCCCGGGCCGTGTTCACCGCGCGAGTCGGGTTTGTCGAACGACATCATCCGCACGTTCGGTTCACAGGTCCCCGTCTTTGGCGTTTGCCTTGGGCATCAGTGCATCGGCCACACCTTCGGCGCATCCGTGGTGGTGAACTACCGGATGATGCACGGCAAGACATCGCCCATTAAGCACAACGGCAAGGACCTCTTCGAAGGGATGCCGAATCCGTTCAATGCCACGCGGTATCATTCGCTGGTGATCCAGCGTGATACGCTGCCCGATTTTCTCGAAGTGACGGCCGAGACGGATGAAGGCGAGATCATGGGCATCCGGCACCGGGAGCTTCCGATCTGGGGCGTGCAGTTCCATCCGGAAAGCATCCTGACCGAAAACGGCCGGACGATCATGAAGAATTTTTTGAAGCTCGGCAAAGTGACTTCACCGGGCTGACGCGGATTGAAGGAAGGACGATCTCGTTTCGGCCGGTTTCCAAT
>DATEKZ010000191.1:0-8871 GCA_035277185.1 Verrucomicrobiia bacterium | reverse complement strand
CCCGCCCTCTCCCTTGGGGAGAGGGAGAATTGCCCATCTCTCGACCAATCGAGACGCGGTGATTGCAGGACGGCCTTCCGTGAATCACGAAGCGCTCGAATGCCGTTCCCTCTCCCCGAGGGAGAGGTGTTAGGGGGGAACGCACGCAGCGAAGTTCTGAGGCTCTCCAAAAACAGATTTGCGCCCGACGACGGGTTATAACCGCACGTATGCTTTTTCAATTTTGAAACGAGCTGGCTCAAACCGCCTGGTCCAGAATCCATGTCAACATCAGGGCCACCACGGAGATGATCGTTTCCATCACCGTCCAGGTCTTGAGCGTCTGCGGAACGGTCATATTGAAATACTCCTTCACAAACCAGAACCCGCCGTCGTTCACGTGGGACAGGATCACCGACCCGGCGCCCATGGCGATCACAAGCAACTCAAGATTCGTGCCGGGCGCGGCGACAGCGATTGGCGCAACGATGCCCGCCGCCATGGAAATGGCAACGGTTGCCGAACCCACGGCGATTCGGATGAGAGCGGCCACGAGCCACCCCATCAGCAACGGCGAAAGCTGCATGCCTTTGGCCATTTCAGCGATGGCGGCGCCGACCTGGCAGACATCGAGCACCTTGCTGAACCCACCGCCGGCGCCGACGACCAGCAGCACGGTCGCGACCGGCCCCAGGCATTCCTCCGAAAACTTCGAAATTCGCTGGCGATCAAACCCGCGGGCGAAACCAAACGACCAGAATGAGAACAAAGTCGCGATCAACATCGCGACGATCGGTGTGCCAAGAAAGGCGCTCCACGGACGCAGCGTCGTCAGGCCGCTCATCGCTTTTGAGACCCAGACGTGTCCGTTGGCACTCGCCCATTCCTGGCGCTGATGAAGTTCGTCGAGCGCCACGTCCACAACCGTGGCCAGCAACATCAGCATCACCGGCACGAGGATGGTGAAGAGCGTCAGGGCAAAACCAGGCAGCCGTTCCCGGCTGCCGCGCTCGCGGACCAGATCGGCGGCAATGCCACCCGGTTCCACCGGCACGCGCCTGGCGATGAATCTTCCGAAGATCGGACCTGCGATCACGGCCGTCGGAAATCCGACGATCAGGGAATAGAGAATGATTTTTCCCGTATCGGCCCCGGCCCCCGCCTTGTCGAGCATTCCTATCGCGGCCACCGGCCCCGGATGCGGCGGCACCAGGCCGTGCATCACCGAAAGCCCCGCCACCATTGGAATTCCCAACAATAGCAACGAGACGTTGCTCTTCTTTGCGATGGCGTAAGCGATGGGAATCAACAGCACCAAACCAACGCTGAACCAGACCGCGATGCCGACGACGAACCCGATCAGCATCATCGTCCAATGAACGCGCCGTTCACCCAGGAGTCGCATGAACGTATCGGCGACCACTTCCGCGCCGCCGGATTCGGCGAGCAGTTTGCCGACGATGGTTCCCAGCCCGATAATCGCCGCAATCGAGCCGAGCACTCCGCCCATGCCGTCCAGAATCGCCTTGGTGATTGCCGGAAGATCCGCCCCTGAACAGAGCCCGACGAAAAGGGAAGCCAGCAACAGCGCGATGAAAGCATTCAGCCTGAAGCGGGCAATGAGAACGATAAGACCAACAACAGCCGCCAGTGCGATCAACAGGAGACTGGAGTTAGGGTTCATGGTTTGGTCCGGGGAACAACGCCAATGCTCCAAAGGCACGTTCCTTCGCGCCGTTTGAAACTGTTTGGATTCGCGCTGATTGGATTGATTCGCCGGCGACTATACCGTCAGCCTACGCTCCCGCGCGACAATTCGCCATCGCTCTGTCGTTTTTCCGTTCTCAACGATTACAGCCTCGGAGTGCAGCGCCACCGTCGGGCAGACGTGCCACGGAATTCCATAGAGGCAATCGCCGATCTTGAACGCGCCGGCGTCGGACGTTTCGACGACCAGGTGTTCTTCGCTGTGGGAAATCGCTTTGGCGTCCGTAAGATTCAGGAACACAACGCGCGGAGGTGGCATTTCCGAAGCAACCGCTTTGTGGCCCAGATCCAGGCAGAGTCTTCCGGAAACCGGCTTGCTCACCACGCGCGTCAGCAGCACGGCCGCCGGGAGAAAGTCCAGGTCGAGCAACTGCGTTCCGTAGGCGGCATCCCAAAACACGCACGTCCCCGGACTGCATTCCACGCCGCCGCGTTTCGCGTGCATCGGGAACGTGGGCGTGCCACCGGCAACGATCCGCGGTACGGGTAATCCGTGCCGTTCAAGGTTCCTGCGGAGAAGGTCCACGGGAGCAAACGCCGTTTCGCACGCGGCCTTCCGATCGACTACGTCGGCGTCATGGATGTGGCCATCGTAGGCGTGCAAGCCTCCCGGAATCAACGCGGAGAGGGAGGCGATCTGACGGTAAAGATCAAAAGCATGCGCGTCCGGAGGGATTCCGGTTCGATGCTGGCCGACGTCCAGATCGACCAACACTTCAAGCCGCATCGAGGACCGCGCAGCAGCGTCAGACAGTTCTGCCACTGTTGGAGCGTTGTCCACCACGCAACTCAGCCGCACGTTTCGAAACCGCATGGCGAGTTCCAAAAATCGATCCACATTGGGGCCGACCGGCTGATAGGCTAATAACACATCTTCGCCACCGGCCGTGGCGACCATCTCCGCCTCGGCAATTGTCGCGCACTTGAACTTCGCGATCCCCTGCTCCACCTGCATGCGGATCACCTCGGGCAGCTTGTGCGTCTTCATGTGGGGACGCAGGCGCTCCACGCCGCCAGCGATGGCGACCATGCGACGGATGTTTTCACGGACGCGGTCGGGATAGATGAGCAGAGCGGGAGAAGCGACCTCCGACACGTTCGTCACCTCATACCATTTTTCGCGCATACTTGCCGGAGACTAAATCCGAATCCCGAAATCCGAAACATATTCGACGTTCAAATTCCTTCAATCGGCAACAGGGAACTATTCAGTCAAAAAGGACGCTCGCCCTCACCCTGGCCCTCTCCCCCACCGGAACGACGCAGTAGGAAACCACAGATAGACACAGATGGACACAGATAGATCGGAGCGAACAACCATGAATGAACCATGCTCGGACGCTCACTGAATAGTGAATCCGGTCAGAGTTCGGAAACATCGCATCCGGCCTTTTCTCATCTGTGTTAATCTGTGTTGATCTGTGGTTAAACTGCATCGTTCCGGCCCAGGAGAGGGAACTCACTTCGGCCACGCTGGGACGAATCACGGGATGGTGAGGTTCGGAGAGGCGCTCGGGAGCTTCTCCCTCTCCCCGGGGCTGCGGACGAAGTCTCGGCGAAAGACACAAATTGCCTGAGGGCGAGCCAATTCTCTAACTGCTTGGTCGTATCGTTTTGAATTTGCCCCTGCCCTTCTTTTGCATTTGTTTCGCATTTCGAGTTTCGGGTTTGAGTTCCTACTGGATTTCAAACACCGCCTCGATCTCCACGGCGATGTTGCCGGGGAGCGAGACCATCCCCACTGCGCTCCGCGCGCCGATGCCATTTTCCGGCCCGAAGACATCGCGAAACAATTCGCTGCAACCGTTGATGACCTGAGGATGATCGCGGAAATCCGGCGTGCAATTGACCATCCCCAGGACTTTGATGACCCGTTTCACGCGATCGAGACCACCCAGTTCGGATCTGAGCGTGGCAAGGATCGCAAGTCCGACCTGCCGGGCGGCGGCTTTGCCCTGCTCCAGATCCAGGTCCCTTCCCACGCAGCCGGTGATCAGCGTTTTGTCCGGTTTGAGCGGGCCGTGGCCCGAGGCGTACGCGAGGTTGCCGGAAATCACCAGCGGCCGGTAAACGGCCACCGGTTTCGGCGCGGGGGGCAGTTCGATTTTCAGTTCAGAGAGGCGAGCTTCGGCATTCATAGAGGATTTCCAGAGTTAACACGAACCCTGTGGCATCGCGAAAGCAAAACATCTATTTCCTGATCAGCCAGACTTCGGAAACCTGGCAACCCCGTCCATTGCCGCCAAGGCCTGGTTCCCGATACCAGTTCAAACTCAAATCACCGGTGGCGGTTGCGCTGCCGGGAATCTCGAATTCCACGGGTTGCAAGGGACGCGGTTTCGCTATCAATGGATGAATTTCGATCCCACCGTTGGTTTCGAGTCTGATCTTTCGGGCCGGACTGTCCCCTCCAAGGACGACACGGAGTCGATAGCTCGCGGTCCTGTCGAGCCCGGAATAGAACAGTCGCAAGGGCGCGTCAACCAGCGATTCCGCATGGTTCATCCACGAGTACCGCCATGCGGTATCCCCTGATGTTTCGTCCGGTTCGTCCGCAACTTCGCCTCCCTGGAATCCAACCAACGACGACTCGAGGAAAGCGGGATCCTTCTGCCAATCTGCGCCACGGACGAGGTGAGATTGACGGCGAAGATCGCCCAGGTCGTCGTAAAAACCTCCCGGCCCGGGATCGGTCCATTTGAGAATAGCCTCGATGCCCCTTAAGCATTCCTCTTCCGACGAAAGGTTGCGAAGCCGCGCAAACTGACCTTTCAACCAACGCCGGTTGTTGAGAGGAAAATCGATACTGTCGAGGTTCGCGCCGCGTCCGACGGCGATTGCCTTGTATCGCTTCACGCTGAGTTGCATGCGAATGCTCTGAAACAGCGACTCGGCCAGATCGAATACGCGCGTGCGCCAATCCTCCGAAACGCGATGCGCGATCGCCTGATCCAGAATAGACTGCGCCTCGTTGAGCGCGACTCTTGCGCCGCGCCGTCGGGCGTCGCCGAGCACTTCCATGGCGCGGTTTTCCAGGCCGGTTTCATAACGCAGCCGGCTCCGCGTATAGGCATCGTAATACGCGCGATACAATGCCATTTGAAATCGCCAGTTCGATTTGTCACGCGGCGACGCGGTGCGTTCCATTTCCTGAAACTGTTTGAGCGTCGCGTCCACGCCTTCGTTTGCCAGCAATGGGCCCTGCCAGTTTTTTTCCAGAGCGATCAGACCCCGCGCAAAGTCGTCCGTGTACCGTTCTCCGACAAAGTAATGGCTGTATTCCCGCAAAACACCCACGACGTTCGCGTCGGGGTTCCAGCCCAGCGCGCTCCAGACGATCTTGTTCACGTCATCGTTGCAACCTTCCGAGTAGGTGATGAACCCGACGGTGTGAGGCTGCAACTGTCGAAAGATCGCGGCGTGGCCGAGCGGCCGGGGATTGATACCCTCGCGTCCTTCTGTCACGGCGAACGCAGTGTCCCAATCGGGCACCGGATACTGGCACTGCCGGCTGTGGGTAATGTCCGGGTAATGACGGATCGGATATTTTTCAGAGACCAACGCGCGCAGTTTGGACAGACTGACCCGCACCTGTGGCCCGAAGACGACACCGGCGAGCCACCCGGGTTGTTCGGTTCGCAATATGCCGATGAATTCCTCGAACCACTCCTGGTTGAAACTCTGCGGCGAGACCCACATTTGCGCCCGGGGATGATGCAGATGCAAATTCGCAACCTGCTTTTCCAACAAGGCCATTAATACCTTTGGTCGCGTGTGGCCAGGATCGCCGCCGGGCACAAACACCGCATCCAATCGCGGCATCTGCTTGAACACATCACCCCATTCGCGC
The DNA here is from genome assembly GCA_035277185.1 of Verrucomicrobiia bacterium. Taxonomy (GTDB): domain Bacteria; phylum Verrucomicrobiota; class Verrucomicrobiia; order Limisphaerales; family AV2; genus DATEKZ01. The sequence goes on along the minus strand of DATEKZ010000191.1, from coordinate 3,275 downwards.
AGCGCAAAGTCCACCGTCTTTGCGTCGGAATAATCCTTGTCCATGGCTGGATACCAGAGCCAGACGTCGAGGCCGTATTCATCGAGCAGTTTCGACATACCGACGAGCATGTCCATGGGTGGCAATGGAAAATGCGGACTGGTTGCATCGTCGTCCGAACGCGGCGGAATCAGCTCAACTGCATTACAACCGAAAACAGCGAGATCGCGAATGTACTGTTCCCAAATCGGCAGGTCCCACGCGTCGTAGGAGTGGGTTTTGGGTCGATAACCCAGTTGGTGTCCCCGCAGCGCGTATTTTGGCGCAGTGGCGGCCTTGAAATCGTCGGCGACCGCGACCGAACCTGGCGTCATGTGGAGATGGCGGAGGAGATGGCCGACAGCAAACAGGACACCGCGCTCGTCGTTGCCGATAACAAATGCAGCCGGCGAACCTTTCGCATTCGCGATCAGAATTTGAAAGCCCTCGGCGGCCTGTGCCTCCACCGCCAGTGATTCGCCGGAGTATTCCGCCTCCAGCGTTTTGAGCGACGAACGCGTTCCCACCGCAATCGCGACCTGGTTTGAACCCGGCCACGAGGTCCTGGCCGGCCAGCGGACCTGCGTCCGCTTTTCCACTTCCTCCACGAGCATCGTGACGGCCTTTTTTTCACGCGCCGAACTTCCCGGAGGAAACACCACGACGGCTTTGCTGAGGTCAAGCGCACCGGCCGAAGAAAGTCCGGCGACCACGAAAAGAAAAGGAAGAACCCTGGAACCCATGATCAATCGACAAACATGAACTCATTCGAAAGCAACAGGACCTGCGCGTACTTCTCCCAGGCGTCCAATGGCACCGGCGGCGGTTCCGGTGGACCGCCGAAATCCTTTTTCGCGTGCCACTCCTTGCCATAGTCGGCCGGCCGCGCGCCCGGCCCGGCTTCGGCCAGTTTGATGACGGGCGTCCACTTGAAATCGTCGCTGTTCAGGTTGGCGCGGTAATCGACGACAAAATCGATCGTGTCACCTTGCCGGACTTCGAGCGCCTCCGCCTTGGTCTCCGCCTTGTTGTTGTGCAATTCCCAGGCGCCAACCACTCCGGAGCGGCCGGAGACAATCCGGCCGACAATACCATCACCCTCCTTGTGCTCGTGCTTGAGTTCCCCCTTGATCGAAACCTTGCCATCGACAGGGGCGACCCAACGTCGAATCGCCGCATGTTGCAGATCGTTTCCCGCGTGACCGCCCTCGGCGGTGACCTGAACCCAACCGAGTTTTGCGTCAGGCCAATCCTTGCCGCCCTGCCAGCCTTCGCCCGTAAAGTGCGGCAACGGTTCGAACGCTTTGACCCTTTGCGACGGCGCGTCGAACTCCCCGTAGCCATAGCGCCACGGGGAGATCACCGGCTTCGGTGGTTCCGGGCGAGGCATCGCTTCCGACCGTTGGATGAATTGCCTGCCGAGGGCAGACTGCTTTGGCGTGGGCGGACGCTGGTAAACAGCACTATAAAGCTGCTCGATGCGCGATCCGGCGTTTTTCGATCTGTCGCTGCGGTGAACCAGGGCGCGGGCGCGCTCGGCAACAAACGGACCGTTCATGAAAAAGAGCGCCTGTTGCGGCACGGTCGTATCCGGCCGTTGCGGGCTGTGCATGTCTGGATTGGCAAAGTCGAACACGCGAAATGTTCCGGGCAGGAACTGCCGGTCGATGTAGCCATAAACTGTGCGACGCGCGGCGAAAGGTTTCTTGAACAGCTCACTCGGCTTTCCGCCCGCATCCAGATCGAGTCCGCCCGTGACGGCGAGCAAAGAATCCCGCATCGCTTCAAAGTCCAGACGCTGGCGGTTGAAATGCCAAAGCAGCCGGTTTTCGGGATCGATTCGCAGCGAGGGCATCGCGTCTCGAGGTTGCGAGGCACCTTGCATTGACGCATTCGGATTCGGAACCTTCGACGCTCGCAGACTGGAAGCCTGCCCCACTTCACTGCTCTGCTGATAAACTGCCGAAAGCATGATCAACCGATGCAGTTCCTTCATCGACCACCTCTGGTCGATGAAATAGCGCGCCAGCCAATCCAATAGGTCCGGATGGCTCGGCGGTTCACTGCGCACGCCGAAATCGCTCGGTGTCTTTACGAGTCCGGCCCCGAAATGATGCAGCCAGATTCGATTGACCATAACGCGGGCCGTAAGCGGATTGTCCTCGCTCGCGATCGCATTGGCCAATTCGAGCCTGCCACTCCCCTGCGCAAACGGCTTCCGGGTTTGACCGGCGAGAATCTCCAGGAACTGTCGTGGCACCTCCTCACCCTTGTTGGCGGGATTGCCCCGAAGGAATACCCGTGGGTTCCGCAACGCCGGCCGATCCTCGAGGATCACCGCGTAAGCGGGCGCCCCGGAGGCCTTGATGATCCAGCGGTCAATCTCCGATTGCAGTTTCGCCAGCTCGACCCGGCCGCCTTCGTCGAAGAACCATTCGAGGTCAACGATCGCACCGTTGGGCACCAGCACAGGCGAATCCGGTCCGTAGAGCACCTGGCGCAGTTGCTCCTGCGACGGGTCAGGCAATGCGGATTGGGCCGGCATTTTCTTTTCTTCCGCCTGCTTTAATGCGTCGCGCCAGGCATTGTGCGCGTTGACCAGCAGTTCACCGTAACGCTGAGTCACGTCTTTCATCGAATTTGGAACGTTCGTCGCGAATGCTTGCAAGACCAGTGGATTGATTGGACGGGCGATCGGGTTCGTTTGAGGCGTAAACGACCGGATGATTTCATCGGCTCGCGCCGAAAACTCCTTCTCCGGCAGTTTGACCAGCTCGTGCCAAAGCGCAAAGACGGGGTGAAAACTCTTTCGCGCCTGCAACAGATACGCGTCCCATTGACGCACGATCGTCGGGTTCAAATCGTCCGGACCGCGGATGACGTAAAATTCCTCGCTGGGTAGCTTGCCCACTTCGGGCACGGCCGCCAGATACTCCACCGTCTTGGCGCGCAGCCGGTCGGAAAGTTCATCGCACCGTTTCCGAAAAGCCTGTTGCAACTTCTCTTCCCGTTCATGGAGACCTTTCTCGAAGGCAGGATAGGCCTCGTTGCGTTCCGGCCTGTTCTCCAAAGGCACGGCTCGCTCGCTGCAGCCGACAAACACGCCATAGAGGGAGTAGTAGTCCTTCGTAGGGATGGGATCGAACTTGTGGTCGTGGCAGCGCGCGCAGGAGACGGTCAGGCCCTGCATTCCGCGCATGACCGCGTCCAGCCGGTCGTCGATGATGTCGTGCACCACTCCCAGGAAACGGCGGCCC
>DATEKZ010000190.1:0-6341 GCA_035277185.1 Verrucomicrobiia bacterium | reverse complement strand
GGGCAGTGGCTCGTGGCGAAACCTGACCAGCGCGCAACTTGGCCTCCCGCTTTACCCGCGCACATTCCTCTCCCCCAATGGCCGGGTCTTTGTCGCCACATCCACTTCGCGCTATCTCGACACCGCGGGAGCGGGTGCGTGGACAACGGTTGGCAACACGATCTTCGGCGGACGCGACAACTACGGTTCCGCCGCGATGTATGAACCGGGAAAAGTCCTCTGGGCCGGCGGTGGCGACCCGCCCACGGCGAGTTGCGAGCGAATCGACCTGAACCTTCCCACACCGGCATGGACTTCCACCGGCTCGATGCCCGGAGCGCGACGGCAGAACAACCTGACCCTTCTTCCCGACGGCCGCGTGCTCTGCACCGGCGGCAGCGCCTCCGCGGGATTCAGCACCGACGATGGCGGAAAAGCCGCGGTTGTCTGGAACCCGGCAACGGGCGCCTGGACAACCTGGGCGACCGAGCAGAACTATCGCGGCTATCATTCGTGCGCACTGCTCCTGCCCGATGGCCGCGTGCTCAGTTCGGGTGGCGACAACTATCCGAACGCGCAGATTTTTTCACCGCCTTACCTGTTCAACGGCGCGCGGCCGACCATTTCCTCGGCGCCGTCCACGGGCAACTACGGCCAGACGATCGTCGTCGGCACCCCCCAGGGGACGAGTATTACGAAAGTGACGCTCACGCGCATCAGTTCGGTGACGCACGCCCAGAACTGGGACCAGCGCTTCCTGAACCTTGGCTTCAGCCAGGCGGGCGGCGGGCTGAACGTCACGCTGCCTTCCAGCGCGAACAACTGTCCACCCGGGCATTATCTGCTCTGGGTCCTGAACGGGAGCGGGGTGCCCTCCGTGGGAAGCTGGATTCGCATCACCAGCGGCGGCGGAAGCGGCAACGGACTCAACGGCGAATACTACGACGCCATCAACTTCTCCCAGCGCCGGGTGACGCGCACGGACGCGACGGTCAACTTCGACTGGGGCACCGCGTCCCCGGACCCATCCATTGGCGCGGATACGTTCAGCGTGCGCTGGACCGGCCAGGCGCAGCCCCAGTTCTCCGAAACCCATACGTTCTATACGCGGACCGATGACGGCGTCCGTCTCTGGGTCAACGGCTCGCTCATCATCGACAAATGGATCGATCAGGGCCCGACCGAATGGAGCGGCAGCCTCGCGCTCACCGGCGGCGTCAAATACAACATCCAGATGGAATACTATGAAAACGGTGGCGGCGCGGTGGCACAACTGTCCTGGTCGAGCCCGTCGCAAGCGAAGCAAATCATTCCGCAGAGCCGACTCTTTACCACGTTCAGCGGCATCCCCAAACCGTGGGCGAGCCAGGACATCGGCGCCGTCGGGGTGGCGGGCAGTTCAAGCTACTCCACCGGCAATTGGACGGTGAGCGGTTCCGGCGCGGACATCTGGGGAAACGCGGACGAATTCCGCTATGTCCACCAAACCGCGACCGGCGATTGCGAAATCATCGCGCGCGTGACGGGCGTGCAGAATATCGATCCATGGGCCAAAGCGGGTGTGATGGTTCGCGAGTCTCTGAGCGCAAACGCGAAGCACGCCTTCATGTGCCTGACGCCGGGGAACGGCCTGGCCTTCCAGCGCCGCACCGCGACCGGCGGCATCAGTGAGAATACAAGCGGCGGCGCGGCCACCGCCCCGCGTTGGGTGCGCGTGGTTCGCAGCGGAAGCACGTTCACCGGATATCAATCCGCCGACGGCCTCGCCTGGACGACGGTGGGTTCAGCCACGATCACGATGACGGCGGGCGTTTACATCGGTTTGGCGGTCACGAGCCACAACGACGCGGTGCTCAACAGCTCCACGTTTGACAACGTCAGCGCGACGCCATAAAAAACGATCCTGTCATCAGGAAGGCTGTGTTCGAAGCGGGTCCCCGGATTCGTCGGCGCAGGAACATTTGCCTGCGTTCGGTGTTTAGAAGCCGGTGAAGTCAGTCATGAGAAGATTCGTCACAATCTGGATCGGCTGTCTGGCAGCCGCAACGGCCGGGCGCGCCGATATCAAAACCGATCACGGCGCAGGAACTCACCTTTACCAGGACATCATCAGACAAAACCCTTTCCGCCTGGAGCCGATTCCACTCTTGGAAGCAGCCCCGAAACCTGTCGCCAGCAACTCTTTCGTGGATCTGAAGCTGACGGGAATTTCGGCTTCGGCGGGACACAAGTCGGCCTACTTGCTTTGCGAGGAGCGCGGGAGACCACCGCATTATTTCAGTCTCGCCGAAGGCCAAAAGGAGGGCGCCTGGGAAGTGGTTGCGATCGATGCCGTCAACGAGACAGTCCGGCTGCGTTGCCAGGGAATCGAACGCGTGTTTTCCTTGAAGACGAATGGCGTGAAATCAGGCGTGCAAGTTGCACTGGAGAATCGCAGATTTGTGGACGAACACACTCGCGCCCACGAACGGCACCAACAGCGCGAGCGCGAGCGCGTCGATCGTGAACGCGCGCTGGCGGACCTCGAACTCAAAACACGGGAACAGGCGCGCCGGGCCACGATGGAAACGTTGACGGCCAGCCCACTCGAAAAGTCAGGTTTCCCGGATGAGATTCGCGGACCGGCGGATGAACCTGTTCCATCGCTTCCCTATGAAACGCAACCCCAAAACGAAACACCTCGCTGACAGCATCATTGTCCTGACGCTCGTGTGGCTGTCGTGCGCAGTCCGCGCCGAAGTCCGTTCCTACACGCTGGGCATTGACGTCAATTGCCCAACGGGTCTGGGCGAGTGATGGGTGCCGATCCGTGAGGGTCTGGCACGCCTGGAAGGCGTCGAATCAATCGGTCAACGCCCGAATATCAAAGAGGGCACGTGCGAGTTGCGGACGAAAAACGGCCGGCTGCTCGACCCGGAGGTCCTGTCAAAACACATCTACAATATCCGGGTCGGAGCCAGATTGCGCGGGGTAGAGGCCGCCGTGGCCGGCTCTTTGGACAAGCAGGGCGACAATTTTGTCCTGCGTGTGGCCGGTTCGGAGGATGTCTTGTGCCTGGTCGCGTTGAGCCGCAAAGTGCAAAAAGACGCGGACAGGAGGAGTCCGCTGCCCGAAGACAATGCTTTCAAAACGCTTCTTTCCAAATGGACGGGAAAGCCGTTGTCCGTCCAAATCACCGGCCCCTTGATCCGACTGGAGGGCAAAGGGCTGAGTTTGGCAGTGCGACAGTTTGAATTGAAGCGCTGACCTTCAGAGCGAAGAAATCCGCGACCCGCCCGGGACCAACTGTGTCCCGCAGGCCTCGCCCGGCTAACTCCTTCGATCCGTGCCAACCAAATCCTTTGACCCTCACCACAACTTTCTTTAGGTTCGCTTGTATAACAGACTGCGAGTTAAGTTCGCAGCATAATGGCATTTACATCCATCAGAGACGTTTTCGCGCGGGCCGCTCTGGCCACACCCGATCAGTTCGCCGAATGGAGCAAGGCCTGGCGCGTCGCCGCGGACAATGGGTCGCAGGAACCGCTGCTCTCGTTCCTGAGCCGGGAGCGCGGGCTGTCCGAGGAACTCTTTCTCCAGCAACTGGCGCTGGCGCTGGACTGGCCGTACCTGGATCTGCCGCGCCTGACCGTCCCTCCGGAGGCGCGGCAGAAGATTTCGACAAAAGTTGCCTTCCAATATTTCGCGCTCCCGACGCTATTCGAGAACGGGACGCTCCAGGTCGCCGTCAGCAATCCGTTCGACACCGCCATGCTCAACGCGGTGCAGTTCGACGCGCAATGCCCCGTCCAGTTCGGCCTGGCGCCCAAAGCCGAAATCGAGAAGGCCCTCAAGAAGTATTACGGCGTCGGCGCCGAGACGCTCGACGAACTGGCGGAGGACGAACCGATCGAACTCCTTGTCGGCGAGGACAAGGAAATCACCGAGGGCGACCAGGAGGCCAGCGTCATCAAGTTCGTCAACCAGATCGTCTGGGAGGCCTACAAAGATCGGGCCACGGACATTCATTTTGAGCCGGCGGAGGACGAGCTGCGCATTCGTTACCGCATTGATGGCATCCTGCACCAGACGCCGATGCCGCCACAGTTGAAGCGCTACCAGGCGGCGCTCATCTCCCGCGTCAAGGTCATGTCGGGAATGAATATCGCGGAAAAGCGCCTGCCGCAGGACGGCCGCATCAACGTCCGCATCAAAGGAGAGGAAATCGACATCCGGGTTTCGACGGTGCCCACCGTTTACGGAGAGAGCGTGTCGTTGCGCCTCCTGACGCGCGGAAAGATTTTCCTCAGCCTGGACAAGCTGGGTTTTGCCCCCAAGGACGAGGCGGCCATCCGGGAAATCATCGTCAAGCCGCACGGCATCATGCTCGTCACCGGACCCACCGGATCGGGCAAGTCCACCTCGCTCTACGCCTTCCTCAGCACCATCAACTCGGTGCACAAACGGATCATCACCATTGAGGAACCCGTGGAGTACGAACTCAAGGGCATCAACCAGATCGCCGTGCGGTCGGACATCGGCCTCACTTTTGCCGTCGGCCTCCGGCACATCCTGCGCCAGGACCCGAACGTGATCATGGTGGGTGAGATTCGCGACCTTGAAACGGCGGAGATCGCCATCCGCGCCGCGCTGACGGGCCACCTGGTGTTCAGCACCCTGCACACCAACGATGCCCCCAGCGCGTTCACCCGGTTGATCGACATGGGCATCGAGCCGTTCCTCGTTGCCTCCTCGGTCGAGGCGGTAATGGCGCAACGGCTCGTGCGGACCATTTGCCCGTACTGCAAGACCGAAGAGAAGGTTGAGCGCGAGTACTTGAAGAAGGTTGGCTTTCCAGCGGACGAGATTGCCACGGCGAGGTTCTGGCGGGGCGCCGGTTGCGAGGAATGCCGGCAACTGGGCTATCAGGGGCGCCTGGGGATCTATGAACTGCTGCTGTTGAATGAGGCGGTTCGCCCGCTCATTTTGAATCGGGCTCCCGCCTCGACCATCGCCGCCCGGGCCGTTGAGCAGGGCATGCGCACCCTGCGAACGGACGGCTGGAACAAGGTCAAAGCGGGGCTGACCACCATCGAAGAGGTGTTGCGCGTCACCCAAACCGAAGAACACATGAAGGCGTTCGCCGATGACGCCCCTGTCCGCGTCTGAGTGAAGACTTCCCGCTGGCATTCCTGCAACGTGCTGCAAGTCGGAAACGGCTCCCGACAGGTGTGGCAGTTCGCGACCGGCAATGGAGAAGTCTCCCTCAACACCCAGGCGCGGCTGCCGCTGGCCGACCCCCTGCCCGCCCGCCTCGTCACCAAGGATTGGCGGGCGCTCTGGCGCAAGAAACTCAACATCGCCTGGCTGCCGGCCGAACAGGTGTTCCTCCGCGTCGCGGATTTGCCAAACTGCGACCCCGCCGAGCTGCGGTCCATGGTTGAACTCCAACTGGAAAAGATTTCGCCATTGCCCGTCAACCAGATCGTCTGGAGTTTCGAAACGATCCCTGGCTCCTCCGCCGATCTGCAGACGGTCATCGTCATCATCGTCGAACGGAGCCTGGTCGAGGACTTCCTCGGCAAACTCGAGGGCGACGGCTACCTGGCCGATCGGATCGAACTGGAACTCCTGCACCAGTTGCTGGCGACACCTGTAGCGGGCGACGACGTCTGGGTTTTCGTCAGCCCGGCGGAATCGAAGACGGTTTGCCTGGTCGCGTGGTGGTGCGCCGGAAGGCTGAAGAATCTGAACGTGCTGAACGTTCCCGCAGGCGAGGCGGGTGCGGCTGCGATGAACGATCAATTGACGAAAATCGCCTGGGCCGGCGAATTGGAAGGATGGTTGACCGCGGCGCCCGGCTGGCATCTGGCCGCCGACGACGCCACGGCTGCCGTCTGGGAACCGGCGTTGCGTGAATGGGCCGGTCGAGGCATCGAACTGCATCCCTTGCGGTCGCCGCACGAGCTGGCCGGTTTGAGCGCGCGGCGAGCGGCCCGGTCGGAAACGCAGGTGAATCTGCTCCCCTCTGAGTTTGCCGCGCGATACCAGCAACAATTTATCGATCGCCTCTGGATGCGCGGACTGGCCGGGCTGATCCTGGTCTATCTGGCCGGCGTCGTCGTTTACTTCGCCGCGCTCGAGGTCCTGAAAATCCAGAAGAGCAAGGTTGAAAAGCAGGTGACCGCGTTGTCCGGGGCCTACACCAACGCCCTGCAACTCAAGGCAAGGATCGACGTCCTCCAGCAGCAGATCGGACTGCGTTACGCCGCGCTGGACTGCTGGAAGATCACGTCGGAAAAATTGCCGGCGGAGCTGACGCTCACCTCGTTCACTTTCGCCAGGGGCAACAAGCTGACGCTCCGCGGCAACGCGCCGGCAGA
>DATEKZ010000189.1:0-6453 GCA_035277185.1 Verrucomicrobiia bacterium | reverse complement strand
CGATCCGAAGATTCTCTCGAAAATATCCCGTGGCTTCTCCTGCATCGTTGCGGCCACGGTGCCATCCTCGTTGTAGCTGTGAATGTAACGGGTGACCCGGTCATCGCGGCGAAAGAACGTACCCGCGACAATCGTGGGCGCGACGCCGGGCGGCAATCCATCCGGGTAATGGGACCTGCGGATGACCTGATCGAGCGAGGGTCCGCCGGTTCTGGCGGTGCCGTTGGGCGGTTCGGCTGTGAAGGCGCCCGAGGAGCCGTCGTAGTGCGCGTTGATGCCCGGTTGATCGCAGCGAACCTGGTCCACCTGCCGCAGGATCAGCAGCTTTTTGCTGAGCGGCAGGAGCGGTTCGAGCACGCCCTCGAAGCCCTCGGTCTGGAGCGGCGCCGGAATGCCCAGGCCAAAGAACACGTTGAAGGCGCGGACGGGCACGACGTTGTCTTTCGCCAGGGCGGTCGAGACGAGCATCTCCTCGAGAAACGGCAGGCCGATGGCGATGGTCCCCAGGCCATTGAGCATCGTGCGCCGACTGATGGGCCGTGGGTTCATTGCAACGGGGGGCGTCTTCATTCTTCGTTCTCCATTTCCGTCATTGCTGCACCAGATCGCTCATCACGATGGCGGTGATCAAACTCGCATAAGTGCCGCCATCTTTCTGCGCCTGCGCGTGGATTTTGTCAACGATGGGGGCATCCTTCGCCATCAACGGCCGGCCCAGCGCGAATTGAGTGACCTTCTGCGTGAGAACTTTGTGGACCCGTTTGCTTCCGGCCAGCAAATCCATCAGTTCCTCAGCAGAGCGGAACGCGACCGGCTTGTCATTGTCGGGGAAGAGAATTTCGCCATCGCCGCGCAGCGGGTTGCCATGCTCGTCCTTCTCGTGATAAGCGCCGAGGCCGTCGAATCTCTCCAGGGCAAACGCGAGCGGCTCGAACTTCGAATGACACCCGGCGCACGCCTGATTGGCCAGACGCGCCTCGGCGACCGCCCGCCGCGACAGGCCCGGCTTCGCGGGCACGGGTGTTGTGTCCACGCACGGCGGCGGGTCTTCCACCTTGCCGGCTAGGAAATCCTGGAGGATGAAAAGTCCGCGCGCCACCATCGAGGCCTGATCGCCTCCGACGGTCAGTGCGCTGCCTTGAGTCAACAGACCGCCGCGACCCGGCACCGAAGCAAGGTCGTAGCGCGCCAGAACCTGGCCGTTGGAGCGCACCTCCTCCGGCGAGAGCACCCGGCTGTAAATCGCGACGAGATGCAACGCGCCTCGCCAGGGGCGGTCCTTCGTCGTCTCGTTGGCCAACGCGAGCTGGAAGCCGTCCTCCCAATTCGACAGATCGCCAACGGCCTCGCCGGCCGCCTTTTCGTCGCCATTGAGGTAGAGCTTTGTCTTTCCGGCGCCATTGCGGGTGAAAACGACATGCGTCGGCCGGGTCTGGACCGAACCGCCCGGGCTGCTCAAGCCGGGCAGGCCGTTGGCATCGGTCCCGGCGGCACGGAAGCGGACCTCATATTTGTCCCCATTCTGTCCCAGCATGAAATTCCGCAAGCCGGTCCCGGACGAGAGGGTGAGGATGCGCGCCGGCCCGCTCTGACTCGCGTCGGCGGGTGTAATCCAGACTTCGAGTGTGAGGTTTTTCGTTTTTCTGACGGCCTCGGCGAGTCTCCGGGCCGGCCCGCTGGAGGCCATGAGCGTCGAGGCGTTCACGATGAGGCGCTCTGCACTCCATTGCACGGCCGAAGGGTCCTCAATCTTGAGGTGAATCGGTTCGCCGGCGCCGGAGACATCGCGAAGGGTGTCGCCGCTCCCTTCCGCGAACGTGTAAAGCGCTTCCAGTCCTTCGGCACCCCGCTCCGGCGCGCGCCAGCGGATGGCGGAGGCAGGCTTCTGCGGCAGACCATAGAATTTTGCGAGACGCGGTGTGGCGTAAGTGACCCTGGAGTTCAGGAGATCGGACAGGGGGCGTTTTTGTTCCCAGGCAATCTCCTTGAAGAACGCCAGCGTTTCATCGCGCATGTCGCCCGCCAGTGGCCTGTCCCAGGCGGCAAACCGCTCCTTGTCGGGTCGCAGATTCTCCAGCCGGTCCAGGTTCAGCCATTCGTGAATGAACCGGACAGATCGCTCGACCGCGCGCAGGTCCTGGACCATGCGGCGGACCTGCCCTTCAACACGCCGGCGATCAGAGAGTTCCCCGGCCTCGGCGGCCCGCATCAACTCCCGGTCCGGTGGAGCGCCCCACAGAATGTAACTGAGGCGCGACGCCAGCTCATAGCCACGGACGGGGCGCGGTTTGCCGTCGCTGCTCGCCGGTTCGATGCGGTAGATGAAGCGGGGCGATTGCAGCATCGCCTCAAGGATCAAACCGACGGCCTGCTTGAAATTTCCGCCTTCGCCGGCGACCGCCTTCGAAACGCGCAGAAAGGCGCCGATCTCACGTTCTTCGAGGGGTCCCCGCAAGAGCCATTTCCCCATCCGGGAAATGACTTCGCGCATGCAGGCGTCGTCCAGCTTCTGACATTTCGTGTGCTCTGCCGCGAATGCCAGCACGTCCATCCGTCCGACGATGATCCGGGCGAGCCGGGCATACGCTTCGACATGCTCGAGGTCCACGTTGAGGTTGTAAGCGGTGTTGTTGAAGCCGTCCGCCCGCAGGTCGCGGGGCAGGATCTCCCGCGCGTCCTTTGCCACATCGACGCCGACGGCGCTGCGGACAGTCTCGATGTACTCCGGCACGGTCAACCTCCGCAATAAACTGGCGTCGGCTCCACGCTGCGGGAGATGAGTCAACGGCGCGGTCGCATTCGCCGACCAGATCGCGCCGGAATCGATCCACTCGCGCAAGAGCCGCTTTTCCTGGCGCGACAACGGCGGGCGTTCCTCCGGCATCTCGTCGGACTCGACCTTCTTCCACAGCAGGCTTTCCGCGGCCTTGCCCGGGACGATGGCCGGGCCGTTCTTGCCTCCCGCGAACGCCGCCTCTTTTCGCGACAAGTCGAGACGGCCTTTCGGTTTCGTCGGGCCGTGGCACTCGACACAATGCCGTCCCAGCAACGAAGCGATTTGAGCATCGAAATGCTGCGCGCGATCGCTTGCGGGAGGAGCCGTCTTCGGTGGCGCCGCCGTCTTCGGTTCCTGAACGGCTTTGGTCTGCGCGACGGCGGCAGCGGGCGGCGCGCCGATCCCCGCGTTGAAATTCTGCTCGACCTCCTTCGACGCGAGTTTGCGACTGTAGATCGCCACCAGGTGAAAGGTTCCCAGCCACGGCCGATCACCGGTCAACTCATTCGCCAGCGCCAGGCGGAACGATCCGTCCCAATTCGACGGGTCGCCCGCGACCGGTTGCTCAACCATCTTCCGCCCATTGATGAAAATCCGCGCCTGCCCCGCGCGATCCCGGGTGTAAACCACGTGGGTCAATCCGGCGGTCAGACTCCCGGGCGCGCTGCCCAACGACGGAATACCATTGGCTCCCGTCTGAGTCGTGCGAAACCGCACATCGAACCGGTCCCCGTCCTGGCCAAGAGTGAAGTCGCGCTCATTAGGATCCTTCGACAGAGTGACGATGCGCGCGGGCCCGCTCTGGTTCGTGCCGGCCGGACGAATCCAGGCCTCAAGGGTGATTTCGCCCGACTGCCGCACGCCGTCGATGATTTTGGAAGCCGGCTTGTCGGAGCGAATGAGGGTGTGGCCGCGAACTTCAAGCGACCCTTTGGATTGGCGGACTGCATTCGTGTCCGTAATCCGCAGATCCAGCGGCTCGCCTGCGCCGGAACGATCCTTCACGATGGCGCCGCCGGGGGAACTGAAATTATAAAGGACTTGCAGGCCATCGCTCGCGCGCCCCGCCCCTTGTGCGCTCGCGACAGCAAAACCCGCAAGAATTCCCAGGATGACTCGCCGCATGGATCTAAATCCCATCATTTCACGCCACTATTGACGCGGCGCCCCACAATTTCCATTCGATATTTTTTGGTAATGGTACATGGACGTGAATATCTGTGTCCATCCGTGTTCATCTGTGGTTTCCCACTGTTCCGGCTTAGCTGAGGGTGCACCCGTCTCAATTCCCCGCCGGCCGATAAAACTCCGGTTTGACCTGAAACGTGACCACCCGACTGCGGTGATACGCAAACACGCAATCCACCCAGGCCGCGTCCGGCGCGAACGTCAGTTCCTCGTGCGTGACACTCGCGCCGCCTCCGGAGTTCCTGAACGGCACCTCGCGGCCGCGGTCATCCGTCGCGCGCACCAGAGTGAGTTTGTGATCGCTACGGATGGGCTGCACGGTGATCCAGACTCCCACGGCGTTGGTTCCCTCCGACGGGCGTGTTTCCCAGGCGAACTCCAGCCGGTCCGGTCCCAGTGAATTCGTCGCCGTGCGCCACGATTGGCCCGGTCCCGGCACGGAAACACGGCTGACGGCGTGCAATTCCTCCGTGCTGAAACCGCTGAGGCGCGAAAACTCCACCGTCAACCGCCAGGCTTCATCGGCCGGCAGTGGCGGACGGCTGAAATGATTCATCGTCTCGCCCTCGCGGATGATGGAAATAAACCCGTTGCCATCGCTCCAGTTGCCGGTGGCGTCGCAGATCGCCCTCACATGGTGCGCAATCCAGTTGGTCTGGGCTTCTCCCTGGCGCGTCACACGAAAGCTTGCCCGTGTCCAACGTTGGATCGGGTCTTTCTCCGCCCGAAGCTTCCAATCCCGATACGATGACCCCAGCCCGACCCACAGGCTCGTCAAAGTGAAATCGAGATCACCGTCGCGCACGGTGATCGGCCAGGCCGACGCCGTCCACGGCGGAGTCTTCAGGTCGCGGCCCGGATTCTTTACGCGAAACTCGCCGAGCAGTTTCGAGTCGTGCTTGGGATAAACCTGGATGCGAATCGTCTCGGCGCGCCTCGGCCAGGCCGCCACCGGCAACCCGATCAACCAGGCGTTCGAACTCAACGACACGGAGACACTCCGGCCATGATGCTCGGCGTTGATCGTGAAATTGTCGCGCTCATCTCCGATCAACAGCCGGAATTTCGGTGCAGTGCTGCAATTCTCCGCCGTCAACCACACGCTCAAATAATTGCTCCCCGAGTATTCGCAGCGTGTCGCCGCAGGCGGTTGAATCTTGAGCCGCTGATTCCAGCTCGCCGGCAATCTCGCGGCCAGCCTCTCCCGGAACGTGGCGAGAGGCGACTCATGCCTGTGTCCGGCCTTCACGGTCACCAGCGTCAGCCGGGTCCCATCGGCCAGCACCTGTTGCGGGCCCTGTGTTCGGCGTGCAGCGATCAGAATCGCCAGAATCGCAATCCCGACGACTACCGCGAGAACAATGGCAGTCCGCATTTTCATCGTGTGAACGTGAGAATAGCGGCCCTTTGCCGAAAAAGACACAAAGACGCGCGAAGGATTTCACCTCTCAACTTCCAGGTTCTGCTTCAACCACAGATGGACGCCGATGGACGCCGATCGAGAATCCCAACGGGATTCCGGCACTCAGCCCGGCGTTGCGACGAAGGAACTACGCCGGGGAACTGCCGTAAACGCGACGATGAACCCTGAAAGGGTTCCGTTTCTTCGAGTGGTCAATCCGGCCGGGTTCGTGTATTCAATTCCGATGCGTCACCGCCGGAGCAAAGACCGTCTGACGCGCGAGCGCCGTTCATGGAACATGAGCCGTATTCGCGGGAAGGACACGACACCGGAAATGCGCGTCCGTTCGCTGCTGCACCGGCTCGGTTATCGTTTCCGGCTTCACGTTAGGATTCCGATAACCGCGAAATACGCTAAACACGCGAAATCTGATGGCCGCAAAAGAACGCAAAGCCCACAAAAGCGATCCCCTCTCCGCCTCGATCGGGGAGAGGGTCAGGGTGAGGTGTCGAAACAATCAACCCTCAACTCTCAACCAAAAACCTTTTGGGTCCGCCCCGACATCCTCCTGCCCAAATTCAAAACCGCCATCTTCGTTCACGGCTGCTTCTGGCGCCGGCATCGTCTCATACCTGCGCCTCCCGTTGCTTTTGAATCTTGGAGATGATCGAGCGGTAATGAGCCGAGAGCTTCTCAGCTTCAACAGCGCCGTTGCATTCTTCCACGATGAAGTCAGGCGATGATTCGCCGGTGCGATGATAGTTCGCCGTTTTCTCCCACGCTTCAGCGCGGGTTTCCAACCCGTCGAGGAGTTGGCCGAGGTCGAAGTCATCTAGTTCGATGCGATAGATTTTACGCATAGTTCGGCAGATACACCTGGCCAGGTACGCGGCCAACGGCAAGCGCAATCCGCTCAGGGGCTTCCTATTCTGGGCACTTCCCCACATACTCCGTCCGGAATGTCCAACGCAGTCGGCAACTCCGGGTTGGCGCGGTCCTGGTACGGGGCCGCCATTGGAGACTTTAGGGCCAGCGATGCTAACGACATTCTCGGCAAGCTCTCCCGACACGCAGGCGACGGGCACTT
>DATEKZ010000188.1:0-3470 GCA_035277185.1 Verrucomicrobiia bacterium | reverse complement strand
GGATTTCGCCGCCACGAGCTTCGCCACCTGTTCGGTGAAACCGGCGATGAGCTCGCCGAACGGTGAATCAACGAGTTCGGGATGGTTGGCCAGTGTCCCCAGCGCGCTGCTCACGGCGGCCGTGGCGATGGTCTTTGCCTCAAGACTGTCCACGGCGCTGACTGCCTTGAGGACTGCATTGACGAGTTCGAGGTGGACGCCCGGCTCGTCGCCCAGCAACTCGGGATGGTCCGCCAGGACGTTCAACGCGACCTTGACGACGCTTTCCAGTCCCTCACGCGTGAACGTTTCGCGGATTCCCTGGGCGCTCAGAGTCTTCGCCAGCGACACCACGAGATCACGGAACCATTCCTTCTTCAGATTGCCTTTGAGCAATTCCGGTTTGCTGGCAACCGCGCGGATGGCGCTCTCCGCCAGCTTGAACACCAACTCGCTGCTGAGGAGGGCGGAGTCGGGCGTTTTGGCGAGTTCGCCGATCATCACCAGCAACGTCTCGCGCAGGAGCGGCGATTGCCCTTCGAGCAACGCCGCGCCGTGCGTTTCCAGCGAAGTCAACCCGGCGCGCAAGAGATCGCCCCAATGATCCTTGAAGAAATCAGAAAACCCTTTTGCGTCCGCCTCGACCAGCGGGGCGGCCTGGATCAAGATATCGGCGACGACCTTCTGGAATTTGTCGGCGCCGTCGTCGCCCAGGCGCTGGCCGGCAACGAGCAATCCCTGGCGGATGAGCAGCGGATAACCATCACCCCGTACCAGACCAATCAGATAGTTGTCTGAATCGGCCGCGTTCTCGCGCGCCAGCGCCAGCGCCGACAGCACCGCGTCCAGCCACGGGTTCTCCTGGGCGAGCGCTCCCTGTGCATCGACCAGACCGTTGAGTGTGGAACCGAGGGCGTGGCGAAGCAGCGGACTCCACATCTCAAAGCCTTCCAGGTCGGGTTTGGCGAACCGTTCGAGGATCGACTGAACCACGCCGCGAACCCGTTCGTCGCGGACGAACAGCGCGGTGTTCTCCGCGCCGAATTCTGCCACCACGTCTGCCACGAGGAGCGCGGTCCGCGCGGCGTATCCAAGTTGCCGGTCGTCTCTTCCCGATGCGATGTAAAACGCTGCCAGGCGCGTGTCTTTGTCGCTCCAGTCCACGGTTGGCAGATGAACTTGCAGGGCCTGGAGGAACTCGGCGTCGGGATCGATCAAGGGCGGCTCCGCCAGTTCGGGGAACAGGCGGGCGAAGAATCGGTCCGCCTCGTCCGGCACGGGATCCTGCGCGAGCAGATTTGCCAGCTCTTTGCGATCTTCACCCAGCGGGTCGGGTGAAAGTCCCTTCGTCCCTCCGAGATGCGCCTTCAGCTTCTCCACTCGTTTCGGCCAGATCAGCGCCGGTTTGTTGACCGGCGGCATGGGAATGAGCAGGGGCCCTCCGACCGCGGCGCGCTCGGCCATGAGGAGATCGAGACGGCCGCCCAGCTTGATCAACCCTTTGGTGATGGAAATGGCGAGTCCGGCGGCTTCAGCACTGAGCATGTTGACTCCAGGTGGGCGCCACCATCAGTTGGGCGCCTGCCAGCGTCAAGGTGAAACTGGGCGGATGGTCCGCAGAAGGAAACGGAAACAAAGCAACCGACGTTTACCCGGCAGTTACCAGAGCCTCCAAACTTCGTTCTCTTCGTTTCCTTCTGTGAAAATCGCCCTTCAATGGCCCAATTCCAAATTCTCAATTCTCAATTCTCAATCCCTATGTGTAGGGAAGCGCTGCGATGCGAATGAGCAGGTTGAACCGTTGAATCACTGCAACTTAATAGATCGGATCGTAATGTTCCTTCTTTTCCCCGAACTCCGGCCGGACCGTTTCCACGTGACCATCGGGAAACGCTGCGTTGGACTTGCTCCTGTGTCGAATGGCCAGTCTGTCAATTGTCCACTCCCAACCACAGGTGAGGCCTGGTGGTACGGTCACGCGGAGTGCAGCTTCGGTCATTTCATACGCCATACGTTCCTCAGCAAACATGATTTTGGCGGACGGGTCCTTGATCGAACCTCCCTTGAACCTGACGAGTGGTCGCCCCTGTGGCATCTCATAACCTGGCCGGTCGGGCAACTGGGATGCCATCCCGTGATAGAGCATCTTCACTGGTCCACGCGGAGGACCGGCTAACAAGGGACTGCTCAAGCTATAGCTGAGCCTGTAGTGCTGCTGCTTGATCCAGACAGGATCTGGGAATGAGAAAGGTCTGCTCCGGAACTTTAGAAGAATTCGATCAGTGGGACAAGTGAACAGATTGGTTGTGAAATGCCGAATGTAGGGCACGATCACCCCCATTTGGGAGTCAGCCGCGGGACTGGCGCCCGATCCGAATCCCACGGCAAATATCCCGTTCGCGTTTATCCAATCTGACGGTTGCCAGAGATTTGCTGGGCCAGCGGAAGGGAAGGTATCGGCGTGATCGTCCACATACATCTGCGTGGCAAGCCCAAGCTGCCGAAGATTGTTCAAACACGTGATGCGGTGAGCATTTTCCTTTGCCCGTGACAATGCCGGCAAGAGCAGACTGGCGAGAATAGCAATGATGGCGATGACGACGAGCAGTTCCACCAAAGTAAAACCATGGGTCTCCGGCCATCGGGGTTTGCATCGTGTTGTCACTTGCCCACAATCCTGATAGCACAGATGGGCAGGCATGTCGCACCTTTTCTTGAGCGCGGAGGATGCCACGGTGTCAGCGTTCGCAAAGCGCCAGAGGACTGGCGCACTCCAGGACGCTTCGCGTGCAGCAGGAAATTTAGAATTGAAAATGGAAAATTGAAAATTGGCTCATTGGCGGAGGTCTGGGATTACACCGACCGCATCGTTCTTCAATGGCCCAATTCCCAAATTCTCAATTCTCAATCCGATTTTCAGGACTTCGCCGCGGCGGCTTCAACAGCGCGTCTCGCCCACGCCGCGAGTTCCTCCCGGTCCTCCAGCACCTCGGGCGGCACCTCGAAATAATGGATCGTCGTGATGCGCCGCGCCTTTTCATAAATGAACGGCGCCATGCCTCGCTCGACATAATCGGCGCGCGTCCGCTCATCGGTTTTGAAGTAGAGCCGGCCGTCCATCAGGATCCCGAAGAAACGATCCGCCTGATACAAACCGTGTCCGCCGAACATCGCCTTGACGCGCAATTCAGGAAGTCCGCTCAATTGATCCACCACGAAATCTTTGAATGAGTCGCCGGCCATGACACCCTGGAGAATGCCGCTCGCCGGAGCCAAAATCCAAGACTCTCTTTCGAGCGCGGAAGCGTTCGGTGGAGGAGGTCGTGGGAGCATCTCAGTTTTGGAGCACGTGTCTTCGCATTCTATCCCGAAGGGATTGCGTCCTCCAGCCCAGGGTTGCGAGGAACGAGCTACCCTGGGAATGCTCAAACATTACCAACCCCAACGGGGTTGCGTCAATTTTGGATCGGTCGGGCCGCAACCCTTTCAGG
>DATEKZ010000187.1:0-10003 GCA_035277185.1 Verrucomicrobiia bacterium | reverse complement strand
CAATGCGGCAATCGCGACCGAGCTGAGATAACAAAAGCCCATGGCTCGATCGCGCGTGGCGTGATGACCGGGGGGACGGAGAAGACTGAAGGCGGTTTCGCCCGCCCGCGCCGCTTTCAACGCCTGCAACGCGCCGCCCACGCCGCGCAGTGCGTGCGCGAAAATATCCGTATGCGCCGGCGTGTCGCCGTCGAAGTCCCGCTCCGCCGCCTTCACTCGCGCGATGTGCTCCTTTGAATGAGCGCGATCGAGAGTCTCCTCGTCCACTGGCAGCGGTTCGCTCCAGGTGATTTTCAGGTCACTTTGGCTTTTAAGCCGTTCCACGGTCCGGCTGATGCGCGCCGGCCGCTCCGGATGACCGGATGAATGATAAGCCGTGCACCGGCTGTCGGTGATGATTTTCATGAGATCGTTCGATCAGTGCGGAGGCACTCTAAACCAACCCGCGCGCGCCGGAAACTTTTTCCCCGCGAAACACGCGAAATGACCGAAAATCAAACTGAAGAGAATTGCGTTTTGTTTGAAGCTGTCTTGAGGTCGCGCGGTAAGGCGTGGATTCCATGCGTTCTTCCCAATCACAGCCAGACGTTAGTCCCGCTTTTTCGCGTCATTTCGCGTGTTTCGCGGGAACCTTTTGTGCCTTTTTCTGCCGCCCAGACTGCGTTCCGGCATTGCCAAGGGCCGGCGGCGTGTCCTAGGATGCCATGACCCGTGAGGCAGGCCTCCGGCGCGCAAATGGCCGAATACAAAGTCCAGTTCGAAGTCTTCGAAGGCCCGCTCGATCTGCTCCTTTATCTGGTGAAAAAGGAGGAGGTGGACATTTACGATGTCAACCTCACAAAAATCGCCACGCAATTCATCGAATACATCGACGTCATGCGCCAGCTCGACCTTGAGCTGGCCGGCGAATTCGTCGTGATGGCCTCCACACTCATGTACATCAAGAGCCGCGAACTGCTGCCCGTCGATCAGCAGGCGCAGCCCGAAGGCGAGGAGGAAGGCGAAGATCCCCGCTGGGAACTGATCCGTCAGCTTGTCGAATACAAGAAATTCAAGGACGCCGCCGCCCGGTTGCAGGAGCGCGAAGTCGAACAGGAAAGGATTTACCCGCGCCTGCCGGGCAAGCTCGAGTTCGAGCCACGCACGCCGCCGCCCCGCCCCGAGGTTTCGTTGTTCGACCTCATCAGCGCGGTCAGCAATGTCCTCAAGCGCTTTCAGGAAAAGGAAGGCGCCCGCGACATCTTTGAGGACAAATGGACCGTCAGCGAGAAGATCGAACTGTTGCGGCGGATGATGGCCACCCAATCCAGGGTGAAATTCTCCGAGCTGTTCGAGCAGACCACCAGCCGCACGGAGGTGGTCGTCACCTTTCTGGCGCTGCTGGAGCTGATCCGCCTGAAGCACATCGCGGTCATTCAACCGGAACCGTTCAGTGAGATTGAAATTTCTCTGGCGCCCGTCGCTCCGCCATCCGCGACTCCCGCCACTCGCGACTACGCAACCCCTTCCGGTGCCGCCAATCCCCCGTCGTAGCATGGAACTGAAATTCATCCTGGAATCTGTTTTGTTCTCCGCACAAAAGCCGCTGAGCCCTGCCGAGCTGCGCGACGTCCTCGCCGATGCCGCCGAGCATTCCGAGGAAACGGCCGCGAAGGCGTTCAGGAGAGTGAAGCTCGACGATTTGACCGCCGCGCTCGAACAACTCGCGAAAGAGCACGAAGCCGCGCAGCGAAGCTACCGGCTCGTCTGCGTGGCCGGCTCCTGGCAGTTCGTCAGTCAGGCGGAATACGCGCCCTGGCTGAAGGCCCTGGTGGGCGAACGCCTCCGGCCGTCGCGCCTCTCTCAGCCTGCGCTTGAAACGCTGGCCATCATCGCGTACCGCCAGCCGCTCACGCGCGCCGAGATGGAGCAGATTCGCGGCGTGTCGGTGGACGGCGTCATACAAACGCTGGCCGAACGCGGACTGATCGAGCAGGTGGGCCGCGCGGAAGTCGTGGGGCGCCCGATGACTTACGGCACCACGCCGCTGTTTCTCGAATACTTCGGTTTGCGCAGTTTAGAGGACCTGCCGGCCTCGGACGAACTTCGGCGCATCCCTGTGCAGAGGCCGGAGTCGCTGTTGACGGTCGAACCCGGCCTTGCGACCGCGCCGCCGGAGCAATTGACGCTGGATCAGGCCCGCAGTCCAAAGACCGGAGAAACTTTCAAGGAAGCAACCCCTGACGCCGTCACGGCCACCAACGGACAAGGGACGGCGGACCACGGGCCATCCGAATGAACATCCCCGAGCACCGGAAGGCGATCGACAAACTGGATGCAAAGATCGTCAAGCTGCTGAACGAACGCACCCAGCACGTGCTCGAGATCGGCCGGATCAAACTTCAGGCCGGCGAGGAAATCTACGCGCCGCACCGCGAACTGGCCGTGCTTCAGCGCGTCGGCCGCCGGAATCCGGGACCGATCTCCAACGATTCGCTGCGCGCCATCTACCGTGAAGTCATGTCCAGTGCGCTGGCGTTGCAGAAGACCATGCGCATTGCCTACCTGGGACCGGAAGCCACGTTCACGCATCAGGCGGCCATTCGCCGTTTTGGCTCCAGCCTCCGCTATCATCCGCAAAAGACCATCACCGACGTCTTTGCCGAGGTCAGCAAGAACCGCGCGGACTACGGCGTGGTGCCCATCGAGAATTCCACCGAAGGCGTCGTGACGCACACCCTCGACATGTTCGTGGACAGCGACCTGAAAATCGTGTCGCAGATCGTCTTGCCGGTCCAACATTGCCTGCTCGGCAAGTCGAACAAGGCGCAGATCAGGAAGCTTTACGTCCATCCGCAGTCCCTGGCGCAGTGCCGCGCCTGGGTGCAGAACAACCTGCCGCGCGTTGAGATCATCGAAACGTCGTCCAATGCCCGCTCCGCCGAATTCGCCGCAAAGGAGAAACGTGCCGCAGCCATCGCCGGTCAGCTCGCCGCGGAAAAGTACGGTGTCCGCGTCCTGGAATACGACATCCAGGACAACGCGGCCAACGCCACGCGCTTCCTGGTGCTCGGTCGCCAATGCAGCCCGCCCACCGGCCGCGACCGCACCAGCATCATGATCAGCCTCGTGGACAAGGTCGGCGCCCTGCACCGCGCGCTGGCCGCCTTCCGCCGTTATCGAATCAACATGACCAAGATCGAATCGCGTCCCAGCAAGCGAAAGGCCTGGGAATATTTCTTCTTCATCGACTGCGACGGACACATGACTGACTCCAAGGTGGCCAAGGCCATCACCGAACTGGAACATCAATGCAGTTTCGTAAAGGTGCTGGGATCCTATCCGAATGCGGAATAGCTGAGCGCTCGTCGGCGCATCTTTCTTTGCATGGCAGCCGACGCTTTCATTAACACCCGGCTTCAGCCGGGTGTGAGGAGGATGCCCGCCTGTGAAACCGTTTCAACGGTTTCCCTGCCGCGGAAGCAGGCACCGACGGAGAAGCCGTTAAAACGGCTGGCGCATCCCTCCGTCTTGTTCACCGGGCTGAAGCCCGATTCTAATGAGAGTCTGCAAGTCGGCCGAAGCGGCTCGATGTTGCCCCAGGGCGTTGCTCGCAAACTCGCGTTGCTCTGGGCTGTTTCTTTCGTGCCTTCGGCCCTGCGCGGTTTGCACGGAACACTTCGTCCGCTTGCTAACGCTTCGCGCGCCGGGTATCATCCCACCATGACTTGCAAGCTCACAGCGATCATCGAACAGGACAAGGACGGGGCGTTTGCATATTGCCCGGAACTCAAGGGCTGCCACACGCAGGGCGACACCGTGGAAGAAGCGTTGACCAATCTGCGCGAGGCGGCGGAGCTTTATCTGGAGACGCTCAAACCGGCTGAACTCCGCCGGCTGAACGCCAAAACCATTCTCGCCACGTCGCTGGAGATCGCACATGCCTAAACTGCCCCGCCTCACTTCGTCGGAGGCGGAGCGCAGATTGTTGGCTGCCGGTTTTGTGCTTATGCGCTCGAAGGGAAGTCATCGAATCTACTTTCGTGGCGGCGAGCGCGTCGTTGTTCCGTTTCATCGAGGCAAAATCCTGCATCCGAAAATTGTCCGTGAGGTGCTGTCGGCAACCGGAGAGATTTGAACGGCACGCCGGCCTAGTACGCTCCGCCAGAGTTTCCTCAAGTCGGCGTTCGGTTTCCTCATTGAATCGCCCTCCCCGCGCTGGCAACCTCTGCGCGTGAGCCACCTGAGACGAGCGCGTGAAGTCTTCGACATCGAGTTGGCCGGCCTGGAAGCGGTGCGGTCGAAACTCGACGGCGCGTTCGATCAGGCGGTCGATCTCGTCGTCAGCGCCCTTCGCCAGCGCAACAAAGTCGTGGTGGTCGGCATCGGCAAATCCGGCAACGTCGGCCACAAGATCTCGGCCACACTAACCAGCACCGGTTCCACCAGCGTCGTGCTCAGCAGCGTGGACGCGTTGCACGGCGACGTCGGAATAGTGAACGACGGCGATGTTGTTTTGGTGCTGAGTTACTCGGGAGAGACCGAGGAGTTGCTCAACCTGATCCCGGCGCTGAAACGGTTTTCGATCAAGACCATCGCCATCACCGGCGGATCCAAATCCACTTTGGCACGTTTCAGCGACGTGGTGTTGAATGTGAAGGTTTCGAAGGAGGCCTGCCCGTTCAATCTGGCCCCGACCGCCAGCACGACCGCGATGCTCGTGATGGGTGACGCGCTCGCGATGGCGGTCTTGCAGGCTCGCGGCTTCAAGCAGACTGACTTCGCCCGCTACCATCCGTCCGGTTCCATCGGCCGGTCGTTGCTGTTGCGCGTCAGCGACATCATGCGCACCGGCAAGCGCAATCCCGTCGCCAGCGAGACCTTGACGGTCAAGGAAGCCCTGCTGGTCATGGGCCGCGCCAAGGCCGGCAGCGTCTGCGTCGTCAACGCGCGCGGCAAACTCGCGGGCGTTTTCACCGACGGCGATCTGCGCCGGCACCTGGCGGCCGGCGACCATATCCTCAGCCAATCCCTGGCCAGCGTCATGGTCCGCAATCCCATCTGCGTCCGCGACGATGCCCTGGCCGCGGAGGCGTTGAAGATTTTCGATGAACGAAATATTGACGACCTGATCGTGATCAACAGGAAGCGCGAGCCGGTTGGCCTGGTGGACTCGCAGGATTTGCCGAAACTGAAACTCATGTGATGGGTGGGGCGGTCGATGACTGCCGGTGACAATCTGAAAAACAACTGCGAACGGTCGTGGACCGCCGCTACAACCTCGGAACAACATCAAAATGCAAAAACTCATCTTTCTGGTTGGCGTTGCGAGCGCGCTTGGGTTGAACTCTCCCGCAATTATGGCTCAGTCGGCGCAAGACGCCCAACAACCCAAAACGTTCAAAGGCAAAATCAGCAAGGCGATCACTGCCGATTACCTGTTGTTTCTGCCCAGGGACTACGCCTCGCAGAAGTCCAAACGATGGCCGTTGATTCTCTTTCTGCACGGCGCCGGTGAACGCGGGACCAATCTCTGGAAGGTGGCGGTGCACGGCCCGCCGAAGATCGTGAAGGACAAGGCGGACTTTCCGTTCATCGTCTTTTCCCCCCAATGCCCGACCGGTCAGCGCTGGGACAACGATGTGTTAAGCGCGCTGCTTGACGAGGTCACTGCGAAATACAAGGTGGACAAGAGCCGCATCTATCTCACCGGCCTGAGCATGGGTGGTTTCGGCACGTGGACCCTGGGTCTGGCGCATCCGGAGCGTTTCGCGGCCATCGCGCCGATTTGCGGGGGCGGCGATCCCATCGCGTTGCTCCTGGCGGATCAGAAGAAGGCCCGCGCCATCAAATCGCTGCCGGTGTGGGCGTTTCACGGCGCAAAGGATCCCGTCGTGAAGCCGGAAGAGTCACAGCGCATGGTGGACGCGCTGAAAAAGGCCGGCTGCAAAGAGGTGGAGTTCACGGTTTATCCCGAAGCCGAGCACGACTCGTGGACCGAGACCTACAACAATCCGAAACTCTACGACTGGTTTCTGGCGCACAAGAGGAACTAAACGGCGCTAACCCAAAACCGCCAGGCGTACCCTAAAAAATACTATGAAACAGTTCTACTATCGAAGTGTCCCCGGATTCCTGCTGTCGCTGGCTCTGATGTACCCGGCCCGCGCCGCGGACAATGCACCCACCGTCGATTCGATACTCGACAAGTTTGTAGAGGTCTCGGGCGGCAAGAGTGCATTGGAAAAAATCAAGTCCCGCACGATCAAGGGCGAGTTGGAGATGCTGGGTTCGACTTCTGACTGGGTGATGTCCGCCAAAGCGCCGAACAAGCAATTCTCGGAGTTCAACAACCCCGCGTTCGGGGCGGTCGTCGAGGGATTCGACGGCACGGTGGCGTGGTCAAGGAACCAGGGCGGAGTTCGAGTCAAGGAGGGTGAAGAACTGGCCAAGCTCAAGCGCGATGCGGATTTTTATCGCGACCTGAACCTCAAAACACTGTATCCCGATCTTGCCTACAAAGGGACCGACAAGGTGGACGGCGAAGAAGTGCGTGCGCTGGAATCCAAGCCGTCCGCGTCGAGCAAGGAACGGTTTTCCTTCAGCACCAAGTCGGGTCTGCTCGTTCTACAGGAGTCGGAGTTCGAAGGGCCTCAAGGAAAGCTGAGTGTGCGCGTCCGAGTGGATGACTATCGTGTGGTTGATGGAATCAAGTATCCCCATAGCCTGAAGTTTAGAATCGATGCGGGAGGCCAGGAATTCGAGTTTGGAATCAAGGTCAAAGAAGTGAAGCACAACGTCAGTCTTGAGGACGCGAAATTCGCCAAACCGAATTCCTGACCTTAAAAGGCTACCGACACTTCTCGAAGTCAATCCAGGCCGCTTGCAAGCTTCGCCCGCTTGAGAACTTGCTGTGCCAGGGCGCGCGCCTTCGCCGCGCCTTCGCGTAGAATCTGGTTCACGTAATCGAGATTCGCCCCGAGTTCGTCGCGTTTGGCGCGTGCTGTCCCGAAATAGTTCCAGTAGTGCTCGAACAGCGCCTTCTTCAAATCTCCGTAGCCCAGGCCGCCGGCGCGCAAACGGTCCTCGTGGTCTTTGGCGGCATCCGCCGGCGCGACCAGCTTGAGTAATTGGATCGCCAGGTTTTTGTCCGCATCCGGTTTCGGCTCCTGCGGCGTCCGGCTGTCCATCACGATGCCCATGATTTTTTTCCGCAGGGCTTTCTCGTCACCAAAGATTTCAATGGTGTTGCCATAACTCTTGCTCATCTTCTGGCCGTCCGTGCCCGGGACGACCGCCACTTCCTCGCGAATCTGCGGCTCGGGAATCACAAAGGTCTGGCCGTACGTTTCGTTGAACTTGATGGCGATGTCGCGGGTCATCTCGACGTGTTGCTTCTGGTCGCGACCGACCGGAACAACGTTCGAGTCATAAATCAATATGTCCGCGGCCATGAGCACCGGATAGGCGAACAGGCCGTGGTTCGGCGAAATGCCCTTCGCAATCTTGTCCTTGTAACTGTGCGCGCGCTCCAGCAATCCCATCGGCGTGAGCGTGCTCAGGAGCCAGGTCAGCTCGGTGACTTCGGGCACGTCTGACTGGCGAAAAAAGACGGACTTCTTCGGATCGAGGCCGCACGCGAGGAAGTCGAGCGCCACATCCAGGGTGTTTTTGCGCCGCTCGGCGGCGTCGAACAGCGACGTCATCGAGTGGTAGTTGGCGATGAAATAGAACGCCTCGCCTTTGTCCTGCAACTCGATGGCGGGCCGCATCATCCCGAAATAATTGCCGAGATGCAGCGCGCCGGAGGGTTGGATGCCCGACAGAATTCGCATGGGCAAAGACTAGTGGGAACGTTGCCGGTTGCAAGTGGCAGATGCTCCGGCGCGAAGTGATGGAATTCTGACTCATCACAATTGTCATCGAAATCCCGGCCGGTGCCCGCTAGTAATACCGGCCAGGCTATGAACCGAATCGCATCGACACCCCAACCACCCTATTACGCCGTCATCTTCACCTCGCAACGCGCCGACGGCGAGGACGGTTACGGCGAGATGGCCGCAAGAATGGTTGAACTCGCGGCGCAACAACCGGGCTTTCTCGGCGTCGAATCCGTGCGTGATGCCAACGGCGTCGGCATCACGGCGTCCTATTGGGAAAGCCTCGACGCCATCAAGAGCTGGAAACGCAACGAAGAACATCTCGTGGCGCAGGCCAAAGGAAAGTCGGTCTGGTATCAGGAATACCGGCTGCGCATTTGCAAAGTGGAACGGGAGTATGGGTTCCAACAGCCGGATTGAACCGCATGTTTCGCGCCCTCTCACCCGGTACGGAGCGCGAGTCTGCGACTCGCAGCGGCCTCGCCAGTCAGGAGGCACGTGGAATGATAATGAGGCGCTCGAAATTCGGACATTGCTGCGGCTCGCAGAGCCGCGCTCCGCACTTTGAAAACACGCCCTGCTCTTGCTTTTGATCCTCCTCTAAAAGAGGCGGGGAAGATTACGAGCAAGATCAACATCACGAATAAGAACAAATATTTCGCCTACAGCTTCAAGAGGCCCTTCGCATTCCCGTAGAGAACCTGGCGCTCGATCTCCCGGTCCGGGGCCAGTCGCCGCACTGCCGCTAGAATTTGCGCGCCCTGACAGCCCGGACCGCGCCCGATCGTGTCGTTGCAGTCGCTGCCAAAGAGAAGCTTGTTCCGGTGGCGCTCCAGAAAACCGCGCGTGTGTTCTTCGTCGCGAATCAGTGAATTCAATCCGGAACCGGCGGAGAGGTCGCCATACATGTTCGGATATTCGGTGAGCAGCCGATCGGTGATGCCTCCGCGCGCCACGGGGCCGGTCGGATACAACACCGTCTGGTCCGCGTGGTTCTTGTCGATATTCGCCCACCAGGTCTGCGCGTGGCCGATGAAGTTCACCTTGGGATACTTCTCCAGAATCCTGTGGAATCGTTCGATCCCCAGGTTATACATGCCGTGCTGAAAATGCATCAGCACCGGCACGCCGAGCGACCGCGCCATCTCCGCGACCTGCTCGATGAATTTCGAGTCGCAATCCACGCCGAATTTCTGCTCGCCGATGCCGATGGCGCCGAGCTTCAAGTATTTCTCGATCTCGGTCTTTGCCTCCGGCAGGTCGGGCACTTCATTGGCGAAAAAGAAATATTCCTTCGGGCGGGCTTTTGCGAAATCGACGGCGGCCTGACAACCCGAAATCTGCGCCGCCAGTCCGTTGGATTTGCCGTCGTGAGTGGAAGGGCGGTTTACCAACGAACCCGCCGGCAATAACACGGTCGTGGTCACCCCCAGCGCCTTTTGGTGCGCCACAAACTGTTCGTCGGTCCGCCCGCTGTAATTGAGGTGCTGGTGAATGTCGATGATCGGCTCAACCGGCGTTGCATCGGCATCTGCGCCGTCGAGATGTTGCGCCACCAGCAGGGCCGCGGACGCACCAAGGAACTGGCGGCGGGTGAGACGAGATTCAGAGTTCATTGCAAAAGTAGGCACCGGGGTCGGGCACACTTTGCAAAGTGTGCCATAGCCGATCGAGATGAGATTTCAGTCTTCATCCTGAAGAAGTGGTTGGCTCCTGTTCGCTGGAGCTGCCCGGTTTGCCTTCAATGCGGTGAGCTTTACCCAGAACACCGAGTAGGGCGACCCCAAATACGCAGCCGAAAACACGTCGGAATTCGCCTTCATCCATTCCACCTGTTGGTCGTCGGCCAAAGCGTACAAGCTCGTATCGAAAAACATCGTCGGCCCCAACTTACAATCCCCTCCGATACGCCCCACATTCCCCACTATCAAAGTAACCTGGCGTCCTCGAAACAAGATATTCGCCGCGTGTTCCACATTGAAAGTGTAGGTCCTACAGCAACGGTTGACTGCGGCCAATGCCTCTGTGACTGTGGCGAACGGGGGGGGGTTATTAGGGACGTTTTCGGACATCATCCGCAGCACATCGCGCCGAGATAGGTTTTCCCGGATACAGAGTACGATCAACGGGAAAACCAATATCCC
>DATEKZ010000186.1:0-5305 GCA_035277185.1 Verrucomicrobiia bacterium | reverse complement strand
ATGTACCGCTGAATTCCTGAGGGCACATTGAGCGATTGGCCAGCGTCCCAGAGTTGTATAGAATGCCGCCATGCACCGCTTCATTTCGATGCTTTCACTGTTCGCTGCATCCGTGTTGTCCGCGGCGGACCGCCCCAACATCGTCCTCATCTATGCCGACGATTTGGGTTACGGCGACGTGAGCTGCTACGGCGCGACGAAGGTCCAAACGCCAAACGTGGATCGGCTTGCGAAGGAGGGTTTGCGATTTACCGACGCGCATTCGCCCTCGGCCACCTGCACGCCGTCGCGCTACGCGATGCTCACCGGCGAGTATGCCTGGCGCAAGCGCGGCACCGGTGTGCTTCCCGGCGATGCCGCGCTGATCATCGCGCCGGGCCGCGCCACGCTGGCATCCCTGTTGAAGAACGCCGGCTACACCACGGGTGTCGTCGGTAAGTGGCACCTCGGGTTGGGTCCAGGACCGGGCAAGACCGATTGGAACGGCGACATCAAACCCGGCCCGCTGGAGATCGGTTTCGATTACTGCTTCGTAATGCCCGCCACGGGTGATCGCGTCCCCTGCGTGTATGTTGAGAACCATCACGTGGTGGGCCTCGATCCGAAGGACCCGATCCGCGTCAGCTTTGGCCAACCCCTCGCGGACGAACCGACGGGCAAGGACCGCCCCGACCTGCTGAAAATGCATCCGAGTCACGGGCACGACATGACGATCGTCAATGGTGTGAGTCGCATCGGCTACATGAGCGGCGGCAAATCCGCGCGTTGGAAGGACGAGAACATGGCCGACGACTTCACGCGCAAGGCCGTCCAGTTCATCGAGCGTAGCCAGGGCAAGCCGTTCTTCCTCTTTTTTTCGCTTCACGACATTCACGTGCCGCGCGTTCCGCACTCGCGTTTTGCAGGCAAGACCGGCATGGGCCCGCGCGGCGACGTCGTCGCGCAACTCGACTGGTGCACGGGCGAAATCCTCAAAACGCTCGACCATCTCAACCTCGCGAACAACACCATGGTGATTTTCACCAGCGACAATGGCCCGGTGGTGGACGACGGTTACAAGGACGATGCGGTGGAGAAGCTTGGCGGCCACA
Organism: Verrucomicrobiia bacterium; assembly: GCA_035277185.1. Taxonomy (GTDB): domain Bacteria; phylum Verrucomicrobiota; class Verrucomicrobiia; order Limisphaerales; family AV2; genus DATEKZ01. The sequence continues at coordinate 4,214 of DATEKZ010000186.1, read as the reverse complement.
AACCCGCCGGTCCATTGCGCGGCGGCAAGTACAGCAACTTCGAGGGCGGCACGCGCGTTCCGTTCCTGGTGCGATGGCCTGCCAGGGTAAAACCGGGCATGTCCGAGGCACTCGTTTGCCAGATTGATTTTCTGGCGTCATTCGCGGCACTCACCGGCCAAAAGCCGGGAGAGGACGACGCGCCGGACAGTTTCAATGAGCTCCCCGCGTTGCTCGGCGAAGCGAAGGCCGGACGCGAGCATCTGGTCGAACAGGCGAGCGCGTTGTCGCTGCGACAGGGATCGTGGAAATACATCGAGCCTTCCAGGGGGCAGAAGGTGAGTCGCAACACAAACACCGAGACGGGCAACGATTCCGGCGGCCAGCTTTACGACCTCGCCGATGATCCGGGCGAGACGAAGAACCTGGCGTCTGAAGATCAGGAACGGGTGAAGGCGATGTCAGCGTTGCTTGAGAAACTGCGCGAGCAAGGTCGCAGCCGGCAGTAGATCAACGTCCCGGCGGGAGGCCCGCGAAACACGCGAAATTCGCTAAAGCAGAGCAAGGCGAAAATGTGATCACCTCGAGAAAAAAGTGGCACTCTTCCGGAGCGTTTCGCGTGGTTTGCGTATTTCGCGGTTACTTTCAATTGTGTATCGAAGGCCGCGGTCCGTTTTGGTTGCGGCGCCAACCGCGCCAGGAAAGGTTCGGGTTGGCCGTGGCTTTCCTTTGCTTGGGTCTTCATACGCCGGAGCATCTCTTCTTTCGAAACCTCCTTTCACGGCCAGATAGGGGTTAACCGTGTGGAAGCCTTCCGGTCTGAATTGAGTTTTTTTGCCATGAGTACTCCGGTCTGGTTCTTGTCATTTTTTGGGAGAGAGAATGACCACGATCAGCTCGCGTTCAGAGCGGGGACCGCGGGCCTCGAAACTCTCGGGACGGCCTTTGAGATTGTCATAGAACGCGATCTTGAGGCGCTCCCCTTCGCGCGAAAAAAGCATCCAGCCGGATGCTTCATTGGCCGGTTCAACAGGTGTCAGATGAAACGCTTTGGGCTCGGCTTTTGGGTCCATCTTCAGAGTGAACCGCGCCTTTCCTTCCTGGCGTGATTGCAAAGCGAGTTCGTTGCCTTTGAACGTCCAGTTGCCCCCCAGGAGAGAAGGGTCGCGGTTCTCCTTCCCATTCGTGGTCGCTTTGACCACAGCCCAGGAACCTTGCAACTCCTTAAAAGCATTGTTGTCCTCCGCGACAGGCTCAGCGGGAGGACGCGGATCAGACGGCGGAGGAGGCGGCTTTTCAGAATAATGGGTCCGACCGTCGGAATCGGTCCACTTGTGGAGTTTCTCGAAGGCGACTCTGGAGGTCAGCAGGGTCTTGACAGTGGCCAGCGCGTCCTCGTATGAGCTGACAAGAATCTCCATCGAAGGACCGGCGATACGCTCCCGGATAAACGGTTCCGAACGCACCTTGCCGCCGACCACAATCTTGACCTGCTTGTTGACATTGCGCCCGGTAAACGTCGAGAGTTCTTCACGTTTCTCGGGTGTCAGCGTCACCTCCAATCGGGCGGGACCCGAAGTGTGAATCTTGGCTTCGGTGATGTCCCCCGGTGACAGCGAGAAGGTAGAATCGTCCGGTGACTGGGCGGGAAGGGAAAACGCGGCAAAGACGAAAAGCATACACACGATCTCAGCGCGGCAGTTCGCTCGGCTATTTTTATGAGGACGCACGGTTTAACAGGATGACATATGCGAACTCGGCGACAACGCACACAGTAGCCGCTAAAAGCCAAAATCCCAATCGAACCCTTCGAGAATTCTGGAACGTAAACCAACTAAAAGCAGATGGAACCTGGTGCAAAACCACCAGCGCCACTCCAATCGCCAGGCTCACGACCAGCACAGCGGGAACGTCATCGAGATGGATGATGCGAGCCACGGTGCCTCCAACCGACGCTGCGAAGGCAAGCGCGCTGACCCAGCAGGCACGCGCCATCGGAAATGAATACCCAAAAGGAGCAACAAACTGGCGGCCGCCATTTCGAAGTGTGATGTACTTCGCCATATTACGGCGAAGTATACAAAAGCGACCAAACTCCATAACCAGCCGAACTGAACGACGATCAACGGCCACGGCGGGAAAGGGAATCGGCGCGTCGTTGGAGTTGCATTCATCGGAGGGCCGCCACCCGGAACAAATCAGGCAAAGAAAACACCTTGCCACGCCGATGATTGGTCTTGCCCAATGCCGTTCACGAAGCCAGACCTTACGGCTGCCGACAGGCAAATGTCGAGGCCACCGTTGCGTGGCCCGACATGAAAACCCCGCTGTGGAGACTCTTGGAGTGCGCCGACTCTTCGGCGCTTTGAGACGGCGGGACTTGACCCGCCGCAAGTCGCCTACCGAAAGGGCGAGAACTCGCCGTACTCCATACGGTTTCAACGCTCGCCCTCATCCTGACCTTCTCCGTTTTCCCACGGCTGCTGCGACCGAGGGACCGGTCGCGCTCCAAAAACCAGCGTGGCGCGGGAAGATCCGGGCTTGTCCGAGACTCGATAGTCGGGCAAAAGGTTGTCCATGTTCACCCTGGCACGATGGTCCGCAGTCAGCGCCATGCTGTCGGTGGCCCTCCTGTGCCTGTCCGTCCGCGCGGCATCGAGCCGCCCACCGAACATCATCCTTATCCTCACGGACGACCAGGGCTACGGCGAATTGAGTTGTCACGGCAATCCGATTCTCAAGACGCCGAATCTTGGCCACCTCCACGCCCAGAGCGCGCGGTTCATCGATTTTCAGGTCAGCCCGACCTGTTCGCCAACCCGCTCCGCGTTGTTGACCGGCCGGCACGAATTCAAGAATGGCGTCACTCACACGATCTACGAGCGCGAGCGGCTCAGCCTGAAGAGCACGACGCTGGCACAAACGCTTAAATCCACCGGTTACACCACGGGCATCTTCGGCAAGTGGCACCTCGGCGACGAAGACGCGTATCAACCGCAGCGGCGCGGCTTCGACGAAGCGTTCATCCACGGCGGTGGCGGCATCGGACAGACGTATCCGGGCAGTTGCGGCGACGCGCCGGGCAACCTGTATCATAATCCGGCGATTCTGCATAATGGCCGGTTCGAAAAGACAAAAGGCTTCTGCACGGACGTCTTCTTTGGACAGGCCCTGCGCTGGATTGATGCGCAGCGTCGGGCAGACAAACCGTTCTTCTCCTGCATCACGCCGAACGCGCCGCACGATCCGTTCGTGAGTCCCGGACCGGAGTATGACCGGCTTTTCGAAGGATCCGGGTTGAACACGAATCAAATGGCTTACTACGGCATGATCCGGAACATCGACGATAACGTCGGCCGGCTGCTCGCGAAGCTGGCCGAGTGGGGCCTCGAACAGAATACGCTCGTGATCTTCATGACCGACAACGGTCATTCCGTCGCCGCGCTCTACAATGCCGGGATGCGGGCGGCCAAAGGCACGGTCTATCAAGGCGGGGTGCGCGTACCGTCGTTCTGGCGTTGGCCGGAGAGGTTTCCACCCGGCGACCGCGGGCAGCTTGCGGCGCACATCGATGTTTTTCCGACGCTTGCGGAAATTGCTGGCGCCAAAGTTCCACGGGAGGTCCGCGATCAATGGGATGGCAGGAGCCTTTTGCCGGTCCTGAAGAACCCCAAAGCGCGCTGGTCGGACCGTCTGCTGTTCTCTCATGTCGGCCGCTGGGAGACCGGCCAGGCGGCCGAATCGAAGTTCCGCAATTGCGCCGTCCGCAACTCGCGTTTCAAACTGGTCAATAACACGGATCTGTACGATCTGCAGAACGATCCGGCCGAGGCGCGTAACGTCATCGAGGAACATCCGAGAGTTGTGGCCGGACTCCGCCGAGCGTACGAGGACTGGTGGAAAAAAGCCCTGCCGGCGGCATTGGAAAGCGAGCACGTGACGGGTCCGAAGGTAAATCCCTTCAAGGAGCGTTATTGGGCACAATTCGGCGGAGGGCCTGATGACGCCTGGCTCCAACGGATGGATCCGGTGTTGAAGTTTGAGCCGCGGCGGACGCGGAAATAGTGCTGTAGCGGCGGTCTGCGACCGTCGCATTTTCCGGGTAGTGGCTCAGTTTGCAACATTCGGTGGGCGAGGGTCCTCGCGAGCCGGCTCGTCGGTAGCCTCGCCCACCAAATGCGCCACTACCCGTTTCCGAAGGGAGTTTGAGAGGTCGGCGCTCATTAGAGCGCCGC
>DATEKZ010000185.1:0-9604 GCA_035277185.1 Verrucomicrobiia bacterium | reverse complement strand
GAATTGAATGGCATCGTGATGTTTCCCTTGCGATCCACCGCAATAAGCCCTCCCTCGCCGCCGAACTCGACCAACTCCTTCTTCACCACGAGGTCCGCAGCTTCGCTCAGGGACAAGCCTTTGTATTCCATGATGGCAGAGATGTCGTGCGCTACCACCGCGCGAATGAAGTATTCGCCGTGACCGGTGGCAGAGACGGCGCAGGTGGCGTTGTTCGCGTAAGTGCCCGCCCCGATAATCGGCGAATCCCCCACCCTGCCCGGCTTCTTGTTGGCCATGCCGCCGGTCGATGTCCCCGCCGCAAGGTTCCCGTGCCTGTCGAGCGCCACGGCGCCGACGGTTCCGACCAGGTCCGTGGTCTGTTCCTTCTGCCGGAACGATTGCGGCTTCGGCGCCTGCTTCTGTTCCTTCTGAATCCGTTCGAGCTGTTTCTTGCGATGCTCGGTGATGAAATAATCCTGAGGCATGATGGCGATCCCCTGCCCTTTCGCAAAAGCCTCGGCTCCTTCGCCCACCAGCATGACGTGCCTGGATTTCTCCATCACCAGACGCGCGGCCTCGATGGGATTCTTGATTAGCCTGACCGCCGCCACGGCGCCCGCCTTGCGCGTCGCGCCGTCCATAATGGCCGCGTCCAGTTCGACCACTCCGTCACTATTAAGCACCGCCCCGCGTCCGGCATTGAACAGAGGCGAGTCTTCGAGGACCTTGATCGCGGCCATGACAGCGTCGAGGCTCGTGCCGTTGGTCTTCAGGATGGCGTGTCCGGCCTGGAGCGACTCGGTGAGCGCGGCGAGTTGGGCCTTTTCCTTTTCGGGTGTCATCTCCTCTTTTGAAATGACCCCCGCGCCGCCGTGAATGACGAGGACAACAGGAGCGGACTCGTTGGATTCCGCCGCGAACACCGGGAGGGAATGATTCATAGGAAGGAAACTTAGAACGACGAGGGCGACGCGGCGGATCGTGGTGCTGCCCGCAAGGCGCTTCGCAGGGTGTCGAAAGCCCCAGGACCGCGCCCGTCCCGGGCGCAGCGGATCCAACTGGAGGCATATTGCCGACCCCTCATGGGACCCTCCCCGGCGAGCGCGCTGCGGGCGAGACGTCCGCGGTCCGATCGGGTTGCGGCATCGTGTGATGAAAGGGGGCGGCTTCAATATCGTTCCAGGTCCCGTTTGTATCTTTGATTCAACACGCAGTACTGGCGAAGCGTTTCGCGCAACGGGTCCGTCTGCTCTTCGCAAAACCCCAGATGCAAATGCCGACGCCATCCTTCGGCATGTTTGAATCGACCGGACATCCTGCCAACGGCCAGCGACATCGTGTCCATCGTCTTCAGATACGAATCCAACCCCTGACTCACGTCGAGCCAATCTTTCTGGCTGCGATGACACGCGAGTGCCTCGCGTTTGACACTGTGAACGGCGGCTGTGTTGACATAAAGCTCAGGCACGATCCGGCGCCGAAGTCCGTCGCGCAATCCGTGTGGCATCGCGTGATAAACGGTCACCTCGCTGCTGATTGCCGGTCGCGGCGGGTGCGTCCGGAAATTCGCCATCCCACGCGCGAAGGCCGCCGTCACGGCCAGCCGGCTGGTGTTCGTATGGTCCTCCATATAGTCCTGCGGAGAATGCGTCAGGACGATCGACGGCTTCACCTCCCGGATGAGGGCCGCCAGCCGGCGGAGCGTCGTCAGCTCGTAAAAGATTTCCAGATCGTTGGTCAGGCTGTTGTGATATCTGGCGCCCAACAGTCCGGCGGCCGTGATCGACTCTTTCCGCCGGATGGCGCGCGTTTGCGCCGGGTTGTATCGAACGCTGCCACACGAACCGTTGGCCACGGTCAGGTAATGAATTTCCCAGGCGGCTTGTTTCAACAACAGCAATGTGCCCGCCATGAAAAACTCGATGTCGTCGGGGTGCGCCGCGATGGCGACGGCCGTCCGCGTTCTTCGGTGTGCGCTCATGGCGAAGCTTTATCTCATCTTGCCCGGATGTAAGCGATCAGGTCGGCCATGTTCTGCGGCTTGAGAATTTTTTCGAATCCCTCCGGCATCAGCGAAAGCCGCGAACTCGTCAATTCCTTGATGTCGCTCCGCAGAACGATTTCGTCGGCGCCGGCGGCATTCCGGAGGGTGAGACTATTGGGGGTTTCCGCCACAATGATGCCGGTCAATTCGCGGTCGTTCCGGGTCGTCACCGTGTAATTGATATAACGGGATTCGAACGTCTGGTTCGGATCGAGAATGGCGACCAGCAGCGTCGCGACCGGCTTGTCCGACATGGTTTCCAGGTCCGGCCCGAGGCTGTTCCCTGCGCCCTTGAGCCGATGGCAGCTCATGCAGCTCTCCTGATACAGGGTCTGACCCCGCTCGGCGTTGCCGTTCAACTCGCCCACCCTGGCGTAGCTCTTCAAGACCGTATCGCGGTCGCTCTTTCTACTGCCAAAGACCGTATTCGCTCGACCGCGAATGGAACTGTCGGAGTGGTTGAGCAATTGCTGTTCGTGGGCCGGGCCAATCTCGCCCGTCGGAATCCGCCCTGATTCAACCGCGGAAAGCAGTTTGTGTGTCCAGACAGGACGCGTCAGCAACACGCTGGCGAGTTTGATTCGCATGCCGGGTTCGAGACGGTTCCAGCTTTCGATCAATGCGTCGCCCGCGTCCGCGCCGCTGAGCTTCTTCAATTGATCGAGCGCCTTTTCCTGAAAAGCAACCGGCGCTTGTGATTGAAGCAGGCGTTTCAGAATCCCGATGTCCTCCGCTCGTTGGCCCGGCGTTCGTCCCAGAAGCTCGATGGCCGTGAGAAACGCTTGACCCGTGTCCTGGCGAGTGAGATCGCCGGCGACGAGCCGGCGCGAGTGGGCAAACACCGCATCAAGCCCCGCTATGGCGCGATTGAGTTCATCGTCGGCTTCGCTTTGCAGCTTCTCCAGGGGCTTGCTCCACCGGTCCAGCGTGTCCAGAAAGCCGGCCAATGCGTTCAACTGCCAGGGCGCAAACGCCTCACCTGTGGGCGTCGCAAGCCTTTCGAGCGCGCGCGCGGCGATTGGGCGGCCGCCCGATTTGACGGCCGTCGCGAGCAATTGGGCGAACAGTTCGTGGGGTGGAGCTTCGTTGGAATCGCCCCCCAGGATCGTTTCGAGCATGGTCTTGAAATGAGGCGGCGTGGAACTGAGCACAGCCAACTGGATGTGCTCATTGTCGCGGTTCTTTGTAGCCAGCTCAGCCAGCGCGCGCCCGGCGCCAGGGTCCTTCCATTCGCCGAGGCTGAACGCGAGCTGGTACCGAACGCGGATGTTCGGATCGTTCACCAACCGGAGCAGCGCTGCTTCCATCGTTTGCCTCTGACTCCCTGTCGCCCCGGCGGAGGTTGCGGCATCAGGCGAGGCCGGTTTTATCAGGAACCGCTCGCTCAGACGCACGGCGAATTCCCGAACAGCGGCGTGGGAGTCACTCAAGCTCAGGGACACAAGATTCGGTGTAAGAAAGTCCAGTCCTTCCAACGCGCTCAGGAGCTGAATGCGCGCGCGCGGATCGAGGTCGCCTTCGCCCAGTTTGAGCAATTCCTGAAACAGATTGGTGTCCCGCCGCTCGATAATCAGGCGCTGGGCCGTGTCGCGCTGCCAGCCGTTTGTCCCCGTGAGCGCGAGAACGAGTTGAGCGCTGTCGATGACGTCGAGCCGCGGCGCCTTCCGCAGCGTGACTCCTTCGGGATAAACACGGTAGATTCGGCCTTTGTCGTCACCGGCCCGAAGGTCAGGGCGGGTCTTCAGTTCTTCCGGAAAATACTCCGGATGTTCGATGACAAGGCGATACATGTCGGCGATGTAAAGGGCGCCGTCGGGACCGATCTTCAGCATCGTCGGGCGGAACCAGTTGTCGGTGGACGCAAGGAACTCCTGCTTCTGCTCGTCAGCGGCCCGGTGACTGGTAAAGCTCACGCCTTCGGTTTCCAGGATCTCGCGGTGAACCAGGTTGTGCGCCGGTTCGCTGATGAAGACGCTGGCGGCAAAGGCGCTTCCAAACAATTCGTCACGATACGGAGTGGCGCTGTTGGCGGAGGTCAGATGGTTTACCGCGCCGGGCCAGTTGAAGCGTTGTTGGAGACGGCTTAACGGATGGACGCGGGTCGAGTCGGGATAGTTGGCGAGCACGCGGCGCGTTGTCCGCACCGACAGCTCGCGATTCCGCGCCAGGTAATGTTCGGGGATATGATAGTGCCAGAGCCAGGTGGGGTTCTCGTTGCCAAACCAGTTTCCCCAATCGTCGCGGCGGCGCCCGAATTGCGTCTGGCCCGCGACCAGTTCGAATTCGCCGGTGTCCGGTTTGAAGCGGAGATCGTGTCCGCGCAGATCGGCGGTCTGGCCCGTCAGCGCGGAGCGGATCTTGCCATTGCTTCCGCCGTTGGCCGCGTAAACCCAATTGTCCAGCCCGTACTCAAAGCCGTTGATGCGGTGCTGTTGGTTGCCCTCCCCGAATCCGCTCAGGAGGGTCTTCCGAAGATCGGCCCTGCCGTCGCCGTCGGTGTCTTCGGCATAGAGGATCTCCGGCGCTGCGCTGACGAGCACGCCTTTGCGCCAGGGCATCACACCGCCCGGAAAGTTGACCCCTTCCAGAAACAGGGTTGCCTTGTCGTAACGGCCGTCCCCGTCGGTATCCTCGAGGTATTTTACGGTTCCACCCGCCTTGCCTTTGCCGTCCATTCCGAGCGGATAATCGCGCATCTCGGCGACCCACAAACGGCCATCGGGCCCCCAATCGAACGCGACGGGATCCACGACCAACGGTTCGCTGGCCACCAACTCAACTTTGAAGCCGGGGCGAACCCGGATACTCGCCCGTGACTCTTCCGGCGATTTGGGAGGCGATTCCGCGCCGATCAACAGTTGCTTGAATGAGCGCCGGTCAACGAGGTCCGGGAGGTGCGCGGTATCTTCATTCTGCACCCACAAGTGCTTCGAATGAAACCAGGCGCCGTTATTCGGGTTGCCTCCGCTACGAACGATGGCCGGAATGTCACCCGGATCACCGCGCTTGCCGCCGCTCACCTTGAAAGACCAGCCCCGCTCCCAACCGAGGTGCGGTTTCGGCACGGCGATGAAAAGATGCACCGCATAGCGCTCTTCATTGGAGAAAATCACGTCGGCATAACCGTCCTCGTTGACATCAACAAATCGCAGACCGTTGTCCCGGCCCTGTTCGTCCACGATGGATGTCCCGGCGGGAAGAGCGAAGGGCAACTTCGTCCAGCCCTTCTCTTCCGCGGACCACGACAAGACTCGATTCTGTTTGTCGTTCGAAACGATGAGTTCGCAACGACCATCGTTGTCCACGTCGCGGAATCGCACGCCCCGGTCCCGATCTCCACTCCGGGTCAGGACGGCTTCCGTCCCGAGGTCCAGTCCTTTGAGCAACGATTCCTCTTCTCGCCATCTCCGGCCATCGAAGCGCCACGCGCCGGACACCGATTCGTTGCGAGCGAGCAGAACAGCGGCGCCATCAGGATCGACCACACCAAACCGGGCGCCCGCGTCGCGCCGGCCGCCACTCCTGTCGGAAGCGACCAGCGAAACGGGGAATCCGCTGTCAATCCATTGCCGCTTCCCGGCATCCCAGAGCCGCGTTTTTCGGAGGCGTTCGTTGCCGATCACCACATCGTGATATCCGTCGTCGTTGAGGTCCAGGAGGCGCACGCCGTTTTCCTGGCCGTTGGCGGCCCGCAACGGCTGGCCCAGGAGCAGGTGTTTATCCAGTCTGTCCTGCGCCTCGCGGAAACTGATGAATTTTACCTTCTTTCCGTATTTCTCAACCGCGTAGTCGATGAATTGCACTATCTGATCGGGGCGTATCCAGCCGTGCGGATGAAAAATGAAGGTGAACGCGCCTTGCTTGATCACGGTCGCGTCGAGTGCCGCCGTCCAGTCGGCGACGGTCACCGGGTTGTTGGTCCCGTGAAGTCGCTGCGCCTCCCAGTCGCTGGGCACCATCGCGGGAAATTCCCAGCAGAGTTTTCCGATGACATAGGGATAAGGATGATCCTCGATTGTCGTGACGAAGGAAGGAAACGGGATGTACTTGCGGAAGCGCTCGCGCCCCGCGGAATCGATCACCAGCTCGCGCGGCAGCGATCCGTCGTTCGAAGTTGTGACGTTCATCACCGAGGAATCGATCGTAAGATACTGGCCGGAGGAATTGGCGCGGTTGAAGATCTCCGCGTAAAAGCGCGGACTCGGGCTGTTGATGGAATCGCAACAAGGCATTCGAAAGGCCACCGGTTTGTTGCCCGGAACATGATTCAGCAAATCAACGCATCCGTGAAAAGTATCGGCCGCGGCCGTGAAGTTGCTTCGTGCCAGAAGGGGGCACGGATGTGAGAGCGTGTGCACCTCCAGCGAGACTCCTTCCTTCACCCATTTCAGCAACTGCGGATGCGCAGGGTCCAGCGCGTTACAAAGGATGCTCACGGGCGCCCGTCCGTCGATTTGCCGAAGCCGGTTCAGAACGGGACGAAGGTAGGCCTCGTATTTTGGGGGATCGCGCATGTCATCGATCGCCAGAATGACCACGGCATCGACACCCTTTTCGCCGAGCCACTGGGGAGTGGTCAGCCTCGCCGAGTCCCGGCCGACGTGGAATGGGTCCGACTCGTCAAGGCTCGTGAATCGCGAGGCCTGTTGGCCCGCGAGCATCGCTCCGGAACCTGCGGCGCAGCCGAAAACAAGCAGAACGAATCTGGCGAACAATCGCGTCATGGTCTTGCTGGGAGACCTCCGGCCCTGCTGGCAAGGATCGTCTCACTTGCGCGGGCGTTTTCCAATTCGGACATCGCGTTCCCCCTCACCCTAACCCTCTCCCTTGGGGAGAGGGAACCGCATTCGAACACTGTGTGATCTGTCGATGACCGCTCCACAATTACCCCGCCTCGATTCATCGAAGACCGGCGAACGATTCTCCCTCTCCCCAAGGGAGAGGGACGGGGTGAGAGGGAAGTGACTGTGCGCAACATGCACGCGATCGCAGTTTGTTCAGGCGGCTGCATGGCGACGTCGCTCCGCATCAAGGACGGGAAAGCGTCTCACAGCCTCACCGGCTTGCGGATCGCCGCCGATTGGTCTGCGGCGAAGATCACCTCGTGAGTCCGCAACGCATCGGCGAGGCTCGTCAATGGCATTTCCTTTCCTGCGTCCAGCGCGTCGAAGAAAGCCTGGAATTGCGTCAGGTACGGATGGTCCGAGACATCGCCGGAATCCAGCATCTTCATGGAAAGCTCGCTCCACTTGTTTTTGTTCAGGCCATTCAGCTTCATCGAATGGAACCTGTCGTCGAGCAGGCTGCCTTCGCTGCCGACCAGGTGCGTGTGGAAATAGTAGGGCTGGAGACAATCCACGACTGCCGCGCACTTCCCCACCCGGCCGCTCTTGAATTTCAGGAGGGTCACACTGGTGGTTGTGTATTCGTATGGCTTGAAAATCCGGCTGCGCGACTTCGTGTCGTAGCTCGTGACTTCTGTCACGTCGGTTCCCATGCACAGAAGCAGGGCGTCCAGCGCGTGGCAGCCCGCCGTCAACAACGCGCTGCCGCCGGCCTTCTTCCGCGTATTCCACCGGAATTGCCCGTACCACGGCCCGATCCCATGATAGTAATCGATCTCGCCGTAATGGAGATCGCCGAGCAGACCTCGATCGATGACCGCCTTGGTGGCGAGAAACTGGCTGGAATAACGGCACTCGAAACAAACGCACGTCCGGACCTTCGCCTTCTTCACGGCGGCCTCGATGGCCCGACAGTCCTTCCACGACAGGGCCAGCGGTTTTTCGATGATGATGTGCTTGCCCGCGTTGGCCGCCGCCACGGCCTGCTTCGCGTGTTGATACGGATAGCTGCAAACTGACACCGCATGGATGTTCGGGTCAGCCAACATCTTCTTGAGGTCGCTGTAGGCAGTCATCTGTCCGCCCCATTTCGCGTTCAATTCCGCGGAATCGAGCGGACGCGAGGAATAGACCGCAGTGACCTGCGCCTGCCGTGTGGCATTGATGGCCGCGATATGCGCGGTAGCGACCCAGCCGTAGCCGATGATACCGACATTGTATTTCTTCATGGGAAAATCTGGCTCATCGCAACGGTTCGTGTTTGAGATGTCAAAGGAAAACTCTCCGCGGCGTTTCCCCCGAGCCTCCGGCCGTGGCTACCAATCGATCGCCACGATCTCGTGGTCGACAATCGAGGGAACGGTGACGGTCAGATAACGGCCGGCGCGTTCGACCCGGGGAATCTTGTTGGCGGCCAGGAGCCGGACTTTGCGTGCCTTCCTTCCGTCGGGAAGGCGAATGCGAACGTTTTGAGGGCCGACCGGGATCAATTCGCGCATCGGACCTTTCATCATCATCGGGTTGGTCAGGTTGACCAGGTGCACGGTCATCGAATCCTTCTGCTGCCACACCGTCACGTCGAGGACGCCCGGACCGGCGACGGTCACCGGCGATTCTTCGTTCGTGACCCACTCGACGGCGTTGCGCAACAGTTTGAAATGGTCCACGCAAAGCACTTCCCAGAACGTGCGGTCGATGTCCCAGGGGAAGTAAACAACACGTCCGCCATCCGGAGCGAAATCTCGCAGATACACCTGCGCCTGCTCCGTCTTTGTGACGCGCGGGTAAACCTTCTCCATGGGCAAATCCGGATAAGATGGAATCAGCGTCAGCGGCCTTTGTGAGAAAGAGACCGTTTCCCGAACGTCAAGTCGCCAGACGCCGTGGGTGACACGCGGAGCGTCCTGGAGGCCTTTCAGGAGCGGATTTCCGCGCGCGGCTTCGTGCTCCAGGCGCAGATAGGCATTGTGCATTGGACCTTCGACGCGGCCTTTGAAACTCACGCCGAAGAGATCGCTCAATCCGAAGTCATCGTGCTTCACGCCCCACTCGTCGTAGAGGCTGGATTCGTAAGTGGCGACCAGACCGCCACCGCGGGCAACAAATTCGCGAAGTTGACGGCATTGGGCGCGCGAAAGGGCCGCGATGTTCGGCAGGACGAGGGTTTTGAACGGGTCCAGGTGCGGCTTGTCGAGCAGACGATCGTGTACCATCTCGAACGGGATGCGCGCCTCGATAAGGGCCTGGTACCAGCCCAGCGTGTGGTCCTCCACCCGGGCGCCGCCGTAGAACCAGGCGGTCTGCTGGGAATAGACCAGCCCCACGCGGGCCAGCGGAGCCTCGTTGCGCAGATACTTTTCCCAACGCTCGCAACGGCGGTAAATGTCCTCAACAACACTCAGCCACCGTTCATCGTGGAGCACGCCGCTGAATTTCGTGAACCACGGACGCAGGTCGTTGGCGATGCCATCCGCCACCCAGATGCGGATCTCAGGGTCGCTCTGCACCGAGTCCTTCCAACGATACGGCTCTTCGAGACCGACGCTGAAAATCCCGACGATGGGTTTGCGGCCCATCGTGGCGCGGAATTCCTTTCCGTTTTTCCCGTTCGCCCAGGGAACGGTGAGGCCGCGGCGCGCCTGGCGGTCGGCGATCAGCGTGGGCGCCAGTTCGCCGATTTGTTTCATGTCGAGCGAACTCGTCGCGCCGCCGCCGGTGTTCGGGATGACGCAGG
>DATEKZ010000184.1:0-6267 GCA_035277185.1 Verrucomicrobiia bacterium | reverse complement strand
GCGGCATATAGACGGTGTTGTTTTTCCAACCGAAGACAAAACCTCCGCGGCTGCGATTGCCCCAGCCACGGCGCCGCGCGGGGCCGGTTTCCTCCCGTTTGGGCTGATTCCTCGCCAGTTCACGCTCCTTCCGCTCCTGCTCGCTCTCGTAGTGTTGAAACATGCCGATGACCCGGAAAGGCTGTCCTTTGATGCTGATGGTTTCGCCCAGGGGGATGACCTCGCGTCCGGTTTGCTCCGGCGAACCGAACAACTGGTCGCGAATGCCGGTGCCGATCACGCAGACGTTCCACGCGTTCTCGTCGTCCAGTTCGTTGAACATACGGCCATGCTCGACGACGTGCTCGTTCATTTCGAGGGCGCTGGGCCACGTGCCGACGACCGAAGCCCAGTCGGTCTGCCGATCGGCGCGCGTGACAGGCATATAGCCCATGCCCCGCATTTCCGGCGTCACCAGTTTGATCAGGGGCGCGCTTCTTTGGAGCGCGTAAACGTCATGGACGGTGCAGCCCACGGCCTGATCTTCGAGGTGGCGTTGTTCGGCCGGAATGTCTTCGGGATCGATGCGAATCTTCTCCACGCCACCGACGGCGACGAGCGCCTCCTTCATTCCGTTCTCCATCCCCTGGACCAACGCGGACATCGCCACCAGACTGGAAACGCCGAGGATGATGCCCAGCATGGTGAGCAGCGACCGGAACTTGTGCGCCCAGATTTCCTTGAGCCCTATGACGATGGCGTTGAAAAAATTCACGATTGGCCCGCAGAAAACGCAGATGCCGCAGAAATCACGACGATGTCTTCCTTGTTTCGTCTTGGAACAGATAGTCATTCTCACTTGTTATGCTCATATTCGTCCTTCCTTTGTTTCGCGTCATTCTGCGTGTTCTGCGGGTTACGTTCCAGGCCTGCAAGTTTCGGATCAGGCAGCTTCGAAATCTTGCCGTCGCGAATCTCAATCCGGCGCGGCGTGACGGCCGCAATTTCGGGGTCGTGCGTCACGAGCGCAATCGTGCGGCCCTCCTGGCTGAGCTTGCGGAACAGTTCCAGGATCACTTCGCCCGTGTGCGAGTCGAGATTCCCGGTCGGTTCGTCCGCAAAAATGATCTTCGGATCGTTCACCAGCGCGCGGGCAATGGCGGCGCGCTGTTGCTGGCCGCCGGAAAGCTGCATGGGCCGGTGTTTGGCCCGGTTTTCCATTTCCACCAGTTGGAGCGCGCGCAGGGCGCGCTGCCGGCGTCCCCCCGCCGAGAGGCCGCTATAGACCATCGGCAGTTCCACGTTTTGCAGCACGTTCAGCTTCGGCAGCAAATTGAAGAATTGAAAAACGAATCCGATCTTGCGATTGCGAATGGCGGCCAGTTGGCGCGAAGAGGCGTCGTGAATCGAGGTCCCGTCGAGCCGGATCGTTCCGTGGGTGGGCGAATCCAGACAGCCGAGAATGTGCATCAACGTGGACTTGCCACTGCCGGACGGCCCGATGATGGAGATGAACTCGCCGCCTTCGATGTCGAGCGAGACGTCATCCAGCGCGCGGATTTCTTCGCCGCCGAGATGATAGACCTTGCTGACGTTGCGGAGTTCGACCAGAGCCATGAATCAGCTACAGAAAGAAGGTTGGGAATCGGAACAACGAACGAGCATGTCTTAGCTGGAACAATGCAGCAGGAATCACACGTGCGCCCAGCGCGGCTAACGCCGCAATCAAAACTCCCTCTCCTCCATCGAATGGAGGAGAGGGCCGGGGAGAGGAAGAAGAAAACTGATCCGTGTCCATCTGTGGTTAAAGACTTCTTCTACTGCTTTTCACTGCATGGATACCGCTCAGGTGCCTCCGGCCGGACGATTGGTGCGGGGCGGTGGCTGGCCTCCGGCGGGACGGGCGCCTTCCTGCCGATTTCCAGGCCCGCCCGTTGCGGTTGGCTGTGCGCCCGCGCCGGGCGGACGCCCTCCCGTCGAAACCTGGCCGGACGCCGACGGCCCGCCATTGGGCGGTTTCTGCGCCAGTTTCGTGAAGGTCTCTCCGGGGGCCTGTTCGAGAGCGACCACTTCACCGGCGGTGAGTCCGCTCAGGACTTCGGCGTAGTCGTAGTCATACACGCCGATGGCCACGGAGCGGCGTTCGAACTTTTCGCCGCCCTTCACCAGCACGAAACGCTCGCCCTGCTCGGTAAAGACCGCCGCGAGCGGCACCGAAAGGGCGTCAGCGGAAGAGGCCACTGGAATCGACACGTTGGCCGTCATGCCCGGCAACACGCGCGCATCCTTGGTCTTAAGCACGATGCGCGCAGCGTAGCCTTTGATGTTGTTCTTGATCGTGGTCTGCGGTGCGATGCGGTCCACCTCGCCGTCGAGCTTCAGGCCGGGCACGGATTCGACGTGGATCTCCACTTTCTGTCCGACGGTGAGCCGCGTGATGTCGGCCTGGTTGATGTGCGCGTTCACCACCATTTCGTTGAGGTCAGCGATGGTCAGCACCTCGGTGCCGCTGTTGAATCCGCCGGAGCCGGAGACGGCTTGTCCCCTGGAGACAGGACGAGTCAGGACGGTGCAATCGAATGGAGCCACGATTTTCGTCTTAGTCAACCGGTCCTCCAGGAGGATCAGTTCCTTTTGCGCGCGCTCCAAAGCGTTCTTGGCCAGCTCGAATTCCGTCCGTGTGTCTTCGAACAGTTCCTGGGAGATCAGTTTGTCGGTAAAGAGTTGCTGGCTGCGCTCGTAATTGCGCTTCGCGCGGTCGAGCTCCAGTTTGGTGCGCTCGATCTCGGTCAGCCGGGAGGAACGCTCGGTCTGCAGGTCTTTGTCGTCCAGCGTGAACAGGACATCATCTTTCCTGACCCGGTCCCCCACGTCCACCGGCAGTGTCTCGATGCGGCCATTGATCTCCGGACGCACCGACACTTGTTCGGCCGGCCCAATGTCCCCCGCGGCGGAGACCGCAAAGCGAATGTCGCGGGTCTCAACGATGGCGGTGGTCGGACGCGCCGGGCCATCTCCCGATTGGGCGGGTTTCCATCCGTTCCACTTTTGGAATGCCCAGGCCCCGCCGGCGAGGACGACAAGCAAAACGATCCATTTTTTCATGCGTCAAGAACTGTGTCAGCAGCCCATTCTAGACAATAATACGCCTACGTGCAAATGAGCTTTTTACGGGTCACCCGATTCCGGCCGCAGACGCTGGGCCAGGCTGTGCCTTGCAGATTGACGCAAACAAGACTCGTCAGACCCGGGTAAAATTCACAGAATCCTTTCGTGCGGACCTGGCCGAAGACTTTCCGGCAAGTTATCGCCGCCACGCAGACGTTTGTGCAGCGGCACTGGCAACAGTTGTTGCGCCTGCGCCAGCACCTCAAGCTCAGCGAACAAACCTTCCATCTCCTGCTCGCCGGCGTCGTCGGCATCGTCGGCGGGTTCGTCAATCTGGTGTTCTACTTCTCGACCGAGGCACTGAAGGAGCTGGTCCTGCGACATCGCGGGGACCTCGTCGAGATCGCCGAGGGATTGAGCTGGTGGCAACTGCTGGCGGCGCCGATGCTCGGCGGACTGGCGGCGGGAATGTGCCTCTACTGGGGCCTTCGGTTCGTCGGCCATCAGGGCGCCGCCAATCTGCTCGAAGTCGTCGTGGCCGGAAACGGACGCCTGCCGATTCGCACCGGCCTGATTCGCGCTTTGTCCTCGATGTTGAGCATCAGCACCGGCGCATCGGTCGGGCGTGAAGGGCCGATCACCCAACTCTCGGCCACCGTCGCTTCAAAGCTCGGCCAGTGGGCGCGCTGGCAGCCGTATCGCCTGCGCATGCTGGTCGCCTGCGGCGCCGCGGCAGGAATGGCCTCGGCCTACAACGCGCCCATCGGCGGGGCCGTGTTCGCCGCCCAGATCGTGCTGGGGAATTTCTCCATGAACCTGTTCGCGCCACTGCTGTTCGCGTCGGTGGTCGCGGCAATGGTCTCGCGCAGCGTGTTCGGGATTGAGCCGTGGTACAATGTGCCCACCAACGTCGAATTCACACGCATTTCGCAACTGCCGTGGTTTCTGCTGCTCGGGTTTTTCTCCGGCACTCTGGGCGCCGCGTTTCTGAAGTTTCTGCGCCACAGCGAACTGCTCTTCAGCCGGCTGTCCGTGCCGCTCTACTGGCGCATGGCGCTGGGAGGCCTCGTTGTCGGCGCACTCGCGATTGGCTATCCCGGCGTCTGGGGCAATGGATACGGCGCCGCCAACCAGATTCTGCACGGGCAACTGCCGCTCGACGACCTGACCGGCATCTTCTTCGCCAAGCTGTTTGCCACCGTCATCACGGTCGGTTCGGGCGCGGTCGGCGGCGTTTTCACGCCCACCCTGTTCCTCGGCGCCGGATTGGGGGCGCTGTTCGGGTCGCTGTTGCATTTCGCGGACATGACAACGCTGCCGATCGCTGCGTTTGCCCTGGTCGGCATGGGCAGTGTGCTGGCGGCGACAACCCATTCGCCGTTGCTGGCGTTGATTATCGTATTCGAGATTTCGCTGAACTACACACTGATGCCGCCGCTGATGGTGGCGTGCGCGGTGTCCACGCTCATTTCACGCCGTTTTCAGCCCGAATCGATCTACACCGAACCGCTGCGTCAACGCGGCATGGAAGTCGAGGGTGAAAGCGCTCAAATCGGGGCCGCAACGCAGCAGACGGTTGGCGACCTCATGCGCGACCCGGTCCCGCCCCTGAAACAGACGGCGAAGTTTCGCGAAATCGCCGATCGCTTTCTGACGAGCGCGAACAACTTCCTGCCGGTCGTGGACGACAAACAGCACCTGGTCGGCCTGGTCGCGCTGCAGGACCTGAAGGAATATCTGAACGCCGGACCGGAACTGGAAAGCGTGATTGCCTACGACGTGATGCGTCCGCCGCCGCCGTGCCTGACGCCGAACCAGAGACTGGTGGACGCGCTGCCCGTGCTGTTGTCCAGCGAGCTGCGCAACATCCCGGTCGTCAGCACGGCGAAGGAGCGATTGCTGGTGGGCGCGCTTGTGCGCGCCGAGGCGCTCGGCCTGCTCTCGGAAGCCATCTCGCCCCGCAGCCAGTTGGAAGGCTGACCGCCGCGGTTCAAGGCCCTGCTGCAGGCAATGATTTTCCTCTTCGTGTTTCTAACGAGTGGTATCCGCGCAGATCCTGCCCTGGAAGAGCCGACGGCTCTCCCGGCAGATCGATCGTAATAGTGGGCCAATCAGACGAGACGCACACAGTTTTCGGTGCCCAGCGAATTCACTGTCTTCTGCTGAGCGGCGGGATCGTCGCACCACACTTCGTCGGCTAAGAACCGATATTCGTACCGGCCCGGCTTCAGGGCCACACCCAGATGCCACACGCCGTCGGGGCCTTTGTGCATCCGCCCTGCCTTGGGATCCCACTTGTTAAAGTCGCCGGCCAGGGACACCTGCCGGGCCATCGGGGACTGAAACGTGAACTGGGTCATGTGGTTCACTTTTGTGAGGCTTTGATCTTTGATTGATTGTATTTTCATACTTGATTGCGGTTTGGCTTTCGGTCCTGGCGCAAGGCCCGAGCGAAGCCGCCCGGCCCTGCGCTTTGCCCGTCACGAGACGCTGACCTCGATTTGCTGGGGTCTGGCCTTTTCGTTCTTGGCCAGATGCACTCTGAGCACTCCGTCTTTGAAGTCGGCCGTGACTTTGTCGGGGCTGGCGTCATCGGGAAGCGAGAAGCTGCGGCCAAAACTGCCGTATGCGCGTTCGACGCGGTGATACTTTTTTCCGTTCTCCTCCTTCTCATATTTGCGGTCCCCACTGATGGTCAGCGTGCCGTCTTCCATGGTGATTTTCACGTCCTCTTTCTTCACCTCGGGCAGCTCGGCCTTGATCAGGTACTCCTTCGAGTCTTCGCTGATGTCCACCAGGGGGGTCCATTCGGGCACCCTCAGGAGTTCCTCGTGGCCCTCGGGCCTGGGAACCCCGGGACGGCCGAAAAGACTGCCCAGACTGTTATGCAGGGCTTCCAGTTCTTTGAACTGATTCCAGTGTGCTAATGCATTCATGATTCCATTTCTTGTTGGCGGGTGTGTTGCGGGCCGTTGCGCCTGCCCGCCAACGGTTCGGGCGGCGACGGTCATTTCCATATCGTTGTTCGCCCTCTGCCTTCCAACCGGGTAAACGATGCAGCCTTGTGTCAAAGCTTCCCAATACTTTGTTGGTATCCCGGCAATACCTTAAATCTATGTAACCATTTCCAAACGGGGTGCAGCCCCTTTCATCTCCCTCCTTCCAGCCTGTCGAACGAGA
>DATEKZ010000183.1:0-15402 GCA_035277185.1 Verrucomicrobiia bacterium | reverse complement strand
GTCGAGGCGCTGGTGGCCTCCGGGTTCGATTCGGCGCACGTGAGGCTTTACGCGGAGAAACTCATCAGTCGCCGCGATCGAATGATCCGGGATTTGGGCTTCGACGGCGAGATTGCCCTTCTGCGGCCGGAGGGCGTCGATCGCACCCGGAATTACGATCCGGCGATCGAGGGTCCGGTGAGAATAAAGACGGCCGACGGAACGGAGGTTCTCGCCCGCGCGGGGCCATGGATTGTGCGCGAGGGCCAGATCGTCTTCGTGCCGCCCGTGCCATCGCACGGAATGCCGCTTTCCCGCCGGGGAAATGGCGGGCGCGACGGGGCGGGGCGGGGGATGGGGCACCTGAAACCGTTTACGAGTTCCCGCGTCAGAAAGCGTTGACAGGAAAGGCGAAATGATCGAAGTGCTTGCCGAAACCCGAACGGATTGTTGATCGATGGCTGAAGCCAAAAAGTTTCATACGTTGGTGTTGGACGACGACCGGGCAACTCTGGCCCTTGTCTCCCAGGCCATTCGATTCGAGATGCCTGACGCCGTTGTGATTGGCGTGCCGTCGCTGGGGGCCGCGCGCATCCTGCTGGAGCGATATGAGTTCGATCTGTTCATCCTGGATATTCATCTGCCGGACGGTTCCGGGATCGATTTCCTCTATGAGATCCAGATGCGAAAGCCGGATGCGGCGGTCATCATTGTGACGGGCGAGCCACTGCCGGAGCATCGCGACCAGGCGATGGCCTTCGGCGTTCTCAACTTCATCGAGAAACCGATCAATCCTCGTTCCCTGGGAGCGCTCGTCCGCACACAGCGGGAAAAGATTCAGGGCGTGTCTCCCACGGGCGACACCGCGTTCTTCTCGGCGTCGCTGACGAAGCTGACCTCACTCGACATCATTCAACTCAAGTGCCTGGGACACGCCACCGTTGTCCTCGACTTCATCGCCAGAGATCACCGCGCCGGACGCGTTTATTTCAAAGACGGCGAAATCGTTCATGCGGAGGTCGGTCCGCTGCAGGGTGTGGATGCGTTCAACGAGATTGTCAGTTGGCGGGGCGGCCAGGTTGTTGAAATCAAGGATGCACCTGAACGCGAACGCACGATCCAGGGCGATTGGCAGAATCTCCTGATGCACGCCGTCCAATGGACCGACGAGCAACGACAGGGACCGGGGTGAAAGTCAGAGTCCGTCCAGTCAGCTACGGTCGCCGCGCCGGCTCCACCACAAACGGCTCGGTGAGGAGGACGCCTCGACCGGGCGAATCCCCGATCGCAGCAGCGGTTCCAGACCGGTCCGCATAACTGCTGCTGGCATTCACCACGCTCGCCCATTGACGGCTGCCGTCGGCGCCGACCAGTTCGATCGCATCCACCTCGTTCCAGCCGGACACCCGGGACGTGTCGAGATGGACGACCACCGATTGAGTGTTGATCCCCGAAGGCGCGTTCACGACGAAGTCTCTTGGCGCCTGGCCGCTGGCGGCGTTGCCTTCCCACAGCACGATCTGCTGGCCGTTGATGACGGCCGTGACTTTGCTGATCGCTCCCGGGTTGAAGGTTTCACGAATTCGCACCTGGGCCAGTTCGGCCGGGTGTTCGAAATCCGCCCACAACCACTCGGCGCCGCCGTCCGGTTCGCGCGACGCCCAGGCCGTCTGAATGTCACCGTCGCGGTCGGTGTCCGGAGGACCGGAAATCTGTTCCGGCCCCCAACCGCGCTTCGGCGCCGCGTTGGTGGGCGCTTGCGCCAGGTCGGTTGGCATTGGGGGTCTCGTCGGATCGTATTCGGGAACAGTCGGAAGCCGGGGAACACCGCCATTGTTCCTGCGCGAAAGGTTTTGCAACTGAGTCTCCAGCGCTGTCACGCGAGCCAGTGCCCGCTGTAACGTCGTATCGTCGCGAGCGGATCCGGTTGCCCCGGCTTCGGCCGTGAGTTCGTTGAACCGGGTCTCAAGATCTTTCAAGCGGTTGAGCGTGGCTTTGCGTTCCGTAACCAGGTGATCCTTCTCCGCCGACAACGTCTCCAATCGCTGCGCCAACCGCGCCTCGCGAACCAGGACGAGGACCGCGATCAGCGGGACGATTACTGCCAGAATAACCCTGGGCCGCATAGGGTCTATCGGACGGTTAACGGAATGCTCTCACTGTGGCTATTGAACTCCGGCGCGTACATGCACTGGATTTCAGCGATGCCGGTCTGGTATTCGCCGCGAAGCTGGACGCGCGTCGAATACTCGAACACATAGGTGCCCTTCGGCAGGTAGTCGATAAAGAAATGGCTCGCGGTGTCGCGCGTTGATTCGTAGTAGGCCAGGCCGTCCTGGTATTTGTAATGTGAAATGACGTTCACCGGTTCGGTTCCACTGCCGCGCTGGTCTTTCAGGTGAATGTATTCCATGTCGCGATCCACGCGCAGTTCGATTCGCACGACGAGTTCGTCGCCGACGGCGACCGGGCTTTTGACGGGTTCGATCGTTGGTCCCTTCGTCGTGTTGTTCTTGGTGTAGAGCGATTTCCTGAGTTTGAGCGGCGTGCCCTCATGGGGAGTGACCTTGCTCATGTCTTCGAGGTACTGCCAGTGCACGCTTCCCCAGGCGACTCCTTCGTCCACCTTCTTGACCGTGATCTCTCCGAGCCTGGGTCTGATTTCGGACGCATTAAAACGGCGTTCGTAGAAACCGGTGCCGGGCTCGATGGTAGGGTCGGCGCGCTGCGCCGATCCCGGACGCCGCAGCGCGGCGTCCCTGCCCGGCGTCACGTTGATCCCGCCGACCGTCACCTCCACCAACCGGTCGCTCGTCAGAATATCCTTCCCGCGCAGGAGCAACGCATAGACCGCGTCGGCGGTCGCCTTGGTCGTCTTCCAATCCTGAGTCTGTTTCTGTTTGAGCAGCCAGACGCGGCATTCCTCCACCGCGACAAGGTCACCGGCCACTTCGTCGAACGCCTCGATCATCATCGCCTGCGTTTCGATGGGGGCGCGATACCACCACCAACTCAGCTCGGTCTCGCGCCAGAACATCCCCATCTCTTCATTGGTCACGCTGCGTTCCTTGATCGACTTCATGATGTCGGCGGGCGTTGAATCGTTAAATGTGTTAACAGCGTTGAATCGTTTTAAAGCGATCGCCAGATGGCCTTGCGACTGGCGGTTGTTCACCTTGAGCCAATGGTCTCGGGCGCGCGCCAGGAAAAACTCGATGGCTTCCTTATGTTGGGCGGCCACCGGTTGGTCCTTGAGGAAGAAACTCCGGCCATAAAGATAGAGCGCGTCGGTAGCGCTGGGGACGTATTTGGCGGGTTCAGCCATTTTTAGAATCTCGCGGTAATGTTCATCCATCCAGGCGTCGAGCCGGTTGAGCGATTTGACCCCGGGAGCGACGTTGATATCGACACCCAGATGTCGCATCCGGCCAAAACCGGTTGTGATGTAGAGCGTGATGTAATCGTTCCCGCGTCCGCCCGGAAACCACGGCCATGAACCGTCGGGCAACTGCAGCTCCGCCAGTTTTTGCAGCGTGCGCTCCGTCTCGGAGTTGAGCCGGTTGTCGTCGAAGAGAACCCCGACGTTCTTGCGCGCCTGGCTTTCGTCTTGCGCCTGCCGCAGCCACGGCGTTTCTTCGACCATGACGCTCTTCAGGTCCTGGTTCTTTTCCAGGGGACTATCGAGTGCGGCCGTACCTTTCCACTGATCGAACACGCGGCGGATCTTCGGGTCGGAGTTGGCGATGTGCCGGGCGAGCGCGTTCGCGTAAAGCCGATTGAATGTCTGTTCCGTGCACTCGTGTGGATATTCCATCAGATACGGCAGCGCCATCACCGCGTACCAGGACGGGTTCGAGACCATCTGCACGGTGAAGTTCTGATGACGGAGCGTCTTCGACCGGGCAGACTTGAGCAGTTTCTCAAACTCAAACTTCTTCGTCGCCTGTCCGCGGATCGGCAGCGGCAGCGACTCGGTCACGAAGATGAAACGGGACAACACCGGCAGGTAACCCTCCTCGCCGTCGGAAACCTTGTCCGTGGCGCCGACGGCCTTGTAGGTGAGGAACGGCGCGCCGTCGGGCACCTTGATGCGCCACGAGTAACTGCGCGATTCCTTCGCCGGGATGTCGAAGTCCAGTTCAGGCCTGCTGTTGCCGAGCACCGCATCGGCGCTCTCCTGGTTCAATGCCGAGTTGAACGTGAGGCGCACCTTGCCGGTCTGGCGGTTCGTCGTCTGGTTGGAGACTTTGACCGTGAATTCGATCAGGTCAGCCTCGCGCACGAACCGCGGCGGGTTCGGCTGCACCATCAGGTCCTTCGACGTGACGGCCTTGTCCTCGAGAAAGCCGGAACGCAATTGCCGGTCGTGCGCGAAGCCGAGAAAGCGCCAGGTCGTCAGCGCCTCGGGCATTGTGAACGTCAGGCGCACGACCCCGTTGCTGTCCGAGAGCAGTTGCGGGAAAAAGAACGCGGTCTCGTTCAGGTTCCTGCGGGCGGTGACCTGGGACAGGTCGGGGCCTTTGCCTTTGGTCTGCGCCGCGCCGGCAGCTCCGCCGGCTCCCGCGGCAGCATCCTTGGCCAGGAAAGCGTAGTCTGCTTTGCCCTCCGCCCGGCTTAGTGCCATTTCGGCCGCCGGCGCCGCCGCCACCGCCAATCCCAGCCTCGTTTCCTCCGACAGGTCAGCCCTGCTCGACAGGCCGCGCGATCGCATTTTTCCATTCGCCGCCCACCCATATCCCCAGAGATTCGCCACGAGATCCCCCGGAAACTCACGATAACGCAGCACAACGCTTTCGTGCGGTTGTGTCCATTGTCCCCGCAGCCATTGAAATTGTTTCGCGCCGTTCTCAAACGAGCGCTGCGCCGTCGAATAATCGTGATAGAAGATGGAGAAGCGTTGCTGCCAGTAAAGAGGCATGAACTGGTCGAGCGACTGGTCGTAAAGCGTGGCGACCATTTCGGCGACGGCCTTTTCAAATCCCGATTTCGGATTTCGGATTTCGGATTTGATGATGACCGCTGTCCATGTCTCCTTCTGGCTCGGACCGAGTTTGGACGTAAAATGCTCCCACTTGATCTGGAGGTCCTTGTTGCTCCACGGAACATTGACCTGGCGCGATTCGAGGTAGGCGCGGTTCTCGCGGACCTGGGTCACGTGCAACGTGAACCCGCCGCGCATCGCCTCGGTCACGGCCTGCCTGATCTGTTGCTGCGTCTGGCCGGGCTTCGTCCAGTACCGCTGGATCATCTTCTGCCGATGCTCGATCTCGACGAAGGCACGGCCCGAATTGTACCCCGTGCCCCAGAGCGCCATGAATTCCTCGCCCGGCTCCAGACTCCACTGCGGCGCATCCAGCAAATGCGGAATACGGATCGCGAGCTTCGTGTCGTCAGGCTTCAACACGCGGATTTGTTCGCGAGCGGTCACCTTTTTGCCGAAACGATCTTGCGTTTCGAGCAACGCGCGATAGACGCCCACGCCGAGTTTCACCGAAAGCTTCGCCACACCGTTCGTATCCGTCGTGAATCCTCGCTCTTCGATGATCTCACCCAACTCCCACCAGTTCGGATCGGACAGGTCCGGCGTTTCGGGCGTGGGTCCCGGCCGATAACTGCTGATCTCGCCCATGAATGGACGATGGACTCTCTCGGGCGGCTTGAGCCGGTGAACCTTCACGCTGCCTTCGGCGACCTGCGGTTCGCCATCCAGCGTGGTCGCGCGGACGTTCAGCTCGACCGGTTTATCGTCCGTCTGCCAGTCGCCCGCGTCGAGCGTCGCCTGCAACGCGGTGAAACCCACGTTGATGCTCCGTTGCGCCGAGCGTGTCTCGCCCGTGGTGTCCGTGACATCGGCAAAAATGCTGAAGCTGAACGAGGCCTCATCCTCGGGTGACACCTTCGGATCGGGCTTCGCGACAAACTCGATCCCGAACGTGCCGTCGGTTTGAGTCGTCGCCGTGCCATGCGCGATCTCCTGGCTCGCCGACACGCTCCGCACCCGCCACGAGCGATACCAACCCCACCAATAAGGCCAACGCACCTCGCGGATTACGCGATATTTGACCTGAGCGCCGTCGATGGCCGCCCCGGTGTAGCTCTCCGCCTTGCCTTGCAGCGTGACTTTGTCGCTCAGCTTCGCAGCGCTTTTCGGCGCGTCGAGTGTCACCTGGAATTTCGGGCGTTTGTATTCCTCGACATTAAAGCCGGCCTGGCCGTTCGGGCCGCTGGTCACGTAGATGCGCATCGCGCCCATCAACCGGTCGCGGGGCGCCGTGAAACTGCCGCTGAACGAACCGTAGTCGTTGCAACGATGGTCCTGGCGCGCAATTTCCTTGTTGTTCGGATCCGCGAAGATCACCGTCACGCGCTGGCCTCCCAGCACATCGTAATCGTTCTTCTCCTGATCCACGCGGAGGCAGATGCCTTTGTATTGGATGGTCTGGCCGGGACGATACAGCGCTCGGTCGGTGAAGAAGATGGTTTGGTTGTTGGGCCGACGCTCGCCCCGATTGTGCGACCAGTATTCCTGTTGCGAAGCGAGTTCGCGACCATTGTGGCGCACGCGCAAAAGGTGGCCGCGCTGTTGGCTGCTGTTAATCGTGAAAAACCCGTTTTCATCCGTGCGGACCGGCGTCACCGCGATCCGTTTCCCCTGATTGTCGAGATACCAGGCGGCGACCTCTGCGCCGTTGACCGGTTCGCCGGAGTTGGCCTCAAGAACAAAGCCTTCGAGATTCCCGTTGCGTGGGCGGACCACCAGCGCGAGATCACTCACCCAGATGTCCGTGAACGTGACCTGGTTGTCGGTCTCGCTGAAGTCGGCCTTTTGACTGGCGATGAGGAAATAGAAACCCGGCTTGAGCGTCTCCGGCGCCGCGAGTTCCTCCATGCGCTCCCGGTAGTCGGGTGTTGACGGCAGCACGGCCTTCCATTCAAGCGCCGCCGCTTTGTCCAGCAGAGCTTGTCGTTCCCCGTCACTCAGACTCTCCGGCCGATTGCGACGCTGGTCCAGGAAGAGATTCCAATCATGGGGCACCGCGCGGAAGTGGATGTTTGTGAGATTTCGATAATGGACCCGAATCCTCGGCCAGGGCGCGTTCCAGACGCGCTCGGTCGAGACGTTGTAGGATTTCGCCTCGATCTCGGAGACAAGGTTGCGGCACAGCTTGGCCCCCGGGCTGTCGCGGTGGGCGTTGGCGCCGCGCAGGGCGAGGTTGCGGGCCCCGACCAGATCCTCCTCCTGTTGGACCGCGCGCGCCCAGTGATGGAGCGCCATCGCGGAAATCTCGTGATCGGCCCACTTGTCCACAAAGGTCTTCAGCGCGCTTTTGTAGCGATCGTTCTTGTTTTCGCCGAAGGCAACGTTGTGGGCCCAGACCAGACGCGCCAGATCGGCGTCGAGGAAGGCGCTTTTGTCATTGTCGCGCTCGTGAAATGCCATCAGGTTGCGAAAGAGGAAGTAGGCCTTGCCGAGGCGCGAAGCGCGCATGGTGTTGAGCCGGGTTCTTTGCTCGGCGGTCAACGGCACGTTCATCCGCTCGACTGCGAGGAACCGTTCGGCGTCGGCGAACGGCGACGTCATGCCCGGCATGATGTCGTCCACCGTCAGCTCAAATTCGTCCTGGGCGTTGGCGGCCGCCTGTTCGCCGCTCGTGTAGAATTCCAGCGCTTCATTCGCGATGAAATCGTAGAGGGTCGGGCGATACGTGTCCGGCAACGTCCCCTTCTGCAGGAGATCGTCGAACGTGGCGATGGGCGTTTTCTTCAGCGTATCCGCGGCGGACAGCGCTTTGGTGAATTGCTTGTCGATCTCGGCAAACAATCGGGGGAGGTCCCAGGTGGTGAAATCCTTCCCCGGTTGCCGGGCCGTTTGCGTGCGTTGCATGAAACGCCAGCGATTGTTGTGGAAGTAATGCCAATACCAGTTGGCCAGGATGGTATCGAGCAGCGGGACGATTTCCTTCGGCGCTTTGGCGATCTCCGCCTCCATCCGCGTGATCTTTTCCTCCGGCTTGTTTCCCTGAATATTTCCTTCGAGGACAATCTTCCGCGCGATGGCTTTGGTCGCTTCGCCCCAGGCCTTGTCCTTGAGCGCGCCCTGGATGATCGGCTCCAGTTTTTCGATGGCCGTCTTCGGCAGGCCTTTGTTTACGGCGTCATTGACTTCCTTCCACTGCGCATCGCGGGTGGCGCCGAGAGCGGTCATCGTGAGGAGAAAGAGGGTCAGGCCGACACCGGCGAGCAATCGTTTCATAGTCTGCATATTACAGTCATTGCTGTTCGACGGAAGCAGAAGAGAAATGCTCCCGGAATCGGTACCAAACCCCAACGTCAGCACGGGCCTCGGCAGCGATGTCTCGGACTCAATGGAGCGTGCGTCCCCTCACCCTCACCCTGCCTTGGCCGGAACGATTCAGGAGGAAACCACAGATAGACACAGATGGACACAGATGGATCGGAGCGAACAAGCATGAATGACCTTGCTCAGACCTCACTGAATAGTGAATCCGGTCAGAGTTCGGCACCATCGCATCCGGCCTTCTCTCATCTGTGTTAATCTGTGTTGATCCGTGGTTAAACTGAATCGTTCCGGCCCAGGAGAGGGAACTCCCTTCGGCCACGCTGGGACGAATCACGGGATGGTGAGGTCAGGCGCGGCGCTCGAGAGCTTCTCCCTCTCCCGGGCCGAGACGATGCAGTTGAAGGAACCGCGAAATACGCAAACCACGCGAAAACGCTGCGGAAAGGCCGGTTTCCTTTCTCTGTGTTGCGGTGACCGCAATTCCGTGCGCTTGGTCACACTTTCGCCTTGCTCCGCTTTGGCGTATTTCGCGTGTTTCGCGGTTTGAACTGAATCGTTCCGGCCGGGGGAGAGGGTCGGGGTGAGGGGAGGTAAGTGGCCGAAGAGATATGAATGATTCTTCAGACCCCGGTCACTGTGCTCGCGCGCGATAGAACCGCTGCGGCAACGTCGCCGGACTGGGGTCCTGGAACTGTACCGTGCCCGACGACACGTTCGTGGTGAACAGAAGCGTCCAGGCGGTGAGGTTGGTGGACACATCGACCGTGATGGGCGCGTTGGTCGGGCCGGACAGTTGAAATTGCAACGCGCCGTTCCCGGCGATGCTGACCTGCGTGAAACGGGGCGGAGTCGGCTGCGTGCCGCCAATCGTTGTCAGCGTGAACTCAGTTGTTCGCGAGAGGAGCGCTGACACGAAAATTCCCGGAATCGAATTCGTGTCGAAGCCGGTCGTGTTCGAGAAGGTGAGCCGGCCGGTGTAAGTCTTGCCCGCGCTGAACGTGTTCGCCGGGATGGTGATCAGGGTTGAAGTGGCGGGCACGGTGGGACCCGTGCACGGGTCCGTCGTTTGAAAAATCGTGTTCGCGCCGTCCCAGATCGTCAACGAAAGGCCGGACGGCGCTCCGGCGCCGCTAAACGAATCCCAGTTCAGAACGAAGCTGGCGGCGGGATTGATGTTCTGCGCCGCCGTGAAATTGCTGATGCGCGGGACCGGCGGCCACGCTGTGGTGGGCAGGCTGACGACGGCGCTCTGCGAG
Organism: Verrucomicrobiia bacterium; assembly: GCA_035277185.1. Classification (GTDB taxonomy): domain Bacteria; phylum Verrucomicrobiota; class Verrucomicrobiia; order Limisphaerales; family AV2; genus DATEKZ01. The sequence goes on along the minus strand of DATEKZ010000183.1, from coordinate 5,865 downwards.
CCTCCCGCGGAGCGCTGCACCGTGGCCGTATAGTTTCCCGATGGGTACGCGGCGTCAAGTTCGGCGACGGAGCTGAACGATTCGAAGAAGAAGAACGTGCCGAAGAAACTGGTCAGCGTCTTGACCGTGGCGTTGGGCAGCGTCACGGTTGCACCGGTGATGGAGCTGCCGGCCGGCGGGAATAGAGACGCGCCGAAGGTCGCTCCGGGGTCGGGGGAGAGGGACGGCGCGGCATCGGAAGTCTGCACGTAATCCGCGCTCTTGGTGATGCTGAAGCCGTTGGTCTGAGCCGTGCAACCCGTGCCGGAACCGGTGGTGAAAGATCCGGTGGTGTTGAACGGAGCAAGGGGATTACCCGCCAGGTCCAGGAATGAGCTTGTGTTCAAGGTCCAGTTGATGGTCGCGTTCGTAGGCAGGTTCGCGTTGTAGGTGCAGGTCAGGGTAGTGCTCGCCGTCCAGGCATAACTGAAGTTGGCGGCCGTCACGTTGCCGCTCCAAGTGACGCTGTGATTGGTGCGCATGGCTTCGCTGAACGTGAAGATCACCGGCGAGTTGACCGGCACATTGTTCGCGTTATTGACCGGTTGCGTCATAAACATAAACGGCGGAGTCGTGTCCGGCGACGAGCCGCTGGTATGCATCGTGAAGGCGGTTTGCCGGAGGTAAGCGGAAACTCCCAGCGCGCCGGCGTAGGAAGTCGTGTCCCGGGAGAGGACCCTGGCGAAGAGCAGGGTCGCCTGATACGTCTTGCCGCCTTCCAGCATGTCGGCGGGAATCACCACACTGACGTCCGTGCCGTTCAGCGCGGAAGGATCATCCGGCGGGCCGGATTCGAAAAAGGTGTTACCCATGTCGTCCTCGATGCGGAGCTGGATGAAATCGTTCGCCGTGCCGCCCACAAATGCATCCCAGGTCAGCGTGAAATCGGCCGCGGGATCGATGTCCTGCGCCGCGGTGAAGTTCGCGATGCGCGGCGTGGTCGGGTATTGATTACCCGTCAACGAGAGTGTTAACGACGGAGAATCACCGTCGCCCTCAATCACGTTCAATTGGTAGGTGCCATTAGGATAGGCGCTGTCCATCGCGCTTTGCGACCCAAAAGCCTGCTCTAAATAGAATTCCGGGTCGTCCTCCGTAAGAGGCGTCGGGAACATGCCTCCCGGACGGTCCATCGTGACGACAAAAACCAAATCCGTATCGACGGCCTGGAGGTTGGCGGAAAACAGGAACCGGCTGCCCGGCGCCGGTGAAACCGTCGTGGCATCGGCTTGCACGAAGCTTTCCTCCTTGGACACCGAATAAAACACGACGTCGTCCTGGGCGCGAGCTGCGCAGACCGACAGCAGACCGGTCAACGCCGCTCCCAACAAGGTGATGGTTCGACACAAAGGCAGGGTTTTTTTCATGGGCGGTTCAAAGGGAACAAAGTGTCCTTCCGACGGAATCGGACGGTGTCGCGCCGTCCGCTGTAAGGCAAGCAAAATCCGCTGAACCGGCGGGGCCAGGCATTCATTCGATCCACCCGAATCCTTTCGATCTGGTCCGGCGCGGTGGGCGCCCGAAGCGAGCGAAAGAGAATGTCATTCCGGATGTCATTGTCATTGTTTCGGCACAAAGCGTTTGTGACCCGTGCACGGCTTGTGTTAACGTCGCGCCCCGACGATTCATGTCTTTCACCTCCTGGCAATATGGCTTCTTTCTCCCACTGGTCATGGCGCTGTATTGGGCATTGCCCTGGCGCGGACGCATCGGATTGTTGCTCGTCTCCAGCTACATCTTTTACGGCGTTTGGGATGTCCGTTTTCTTTCACTGCTGCTCACTTCGACGGCGATCGACTATTTCTGCGGTCGCGCCATCGCGCATCAGCGGGTCGCGTTGAAGTATGTGTTACTGGCGGCAAGTCTGCCTGTTGCCTGGCTGGTGGGCTGCAAGCTTTGGCCGGGGCGGGGAGAAGCCGTGACCGGCTGGATCGTCGGCGCGGGCGCCGCGTTTCCGATCCTGTTCGTAACGCTCTATGCGATGTTGTGGCGATTACCGGAGGGCCGCCAGCGTCACGCGTTTTTGATCTTGAGCATCGTCAACAATCTCGTCGTGCTCGGTTTTTTCAAATACTTCAGCTTCTTCGCCGCGTCGGCGCTGGCCGGCCTCGCCCGACTCGGCTGGCAGCCTGGCTGGACGCTGCCCCATATCATCCTGCCGGTGGCGATCTCCTTTTACACCTTCCAATCCATCGCCTATGCGGTGGACATTTATCGCGGAAAAGTTCAGCCGGAACGCGACTACGTGACCTTCGCCGCCTATCTCTCGTTCTTTCCGCAACTGGTCGCCGGCCCCATCGAACGTCCGGCGCATCTGCTGCCGCAATTTCAAAAGCCGGCGGTTTGGAACGTCGAACATCTTCACGCAGGATCGAGGCTCATCCTCATGGGCTTGTTCAAAAAAGTTTTCGTCGCCGACAATTGCGCGTTGCTGGACAATTATGCCTTCGATCCCAAGACTGTTTTGAATGCGCCATGGGCGATCCTTGGCGTGGTGGCTTTCGCCGTGCAAATTTACGGCGACTTTTCCGGTTACACGGACATCGCACGCGGCTCGGCACGATTGCTTGGCATCGAACTGATGCCAAACTTCCGCTTCCCCTACCTCGCGCGCGGCCCCTCGGAGTTCTGGCAACGCTGGCACATCACGCTTTCGTCGTGGTTTCGCGATTACGTTTACATTCCGCTCGGAGGCAATCGCGGCGGCCTCGGCGCAACGCTCCGTAATCTCTGGATCACCATGCTCCTGGCGGGGCTGTGGCACGGCGCGAACTGGACCTTCGTGCTATGGGGCGCGTACCACGCCGCGCTGCTCGCGATGTACCGGGTCGTGCCGGGACTGCGGCGACTCGAAGAAGGCCAGGCAGGCTTCAACCCGCGCACGCTTTTCGCCATCGCACTGATGAGCGCGTTCACACTGGGCGGCTGGGCGATTTTCCGCTGTGCCAGCCTCTCGCATCTCGGCGCCTGGCTCACGGCCCTGACTCGTTGGAATGCGGCGGATGGCCTGGACTGGACCAGGCCGGGCCTCTGGTTGCTGTTGCACGGGGGAATACTCTTCCTGCTGCAATGGGTCGCCCGCAAATCTCTCGACGAAGCGGAGGTCGCGCATGTGCCGTGGGTGGCGCGAGGGATCATTTACACTCTGCTCCTGCTCGGGATCGCTTCGTCGGTGACGATGGATCAGGAATTCATCTATTTCCAATTCTGACGACGCGCCTTGTTTGATGAACCACTGGACCACCAAAGCCTTCCTGCTGGTCGTGGCGCTGCTCTGCGGCTGCGAACTCATCGTGCGGGTCTGCTTCGCCCGCAGCATGTCAGGGCGCTTTGAATACGGCTACAACCCCGCTTCCGGCTTCAGGGAGAAAACCGACGGCACGGTGCATCTGGTCCGCGCCGGAGGCCGTCGGTTCCACCCCCAGAGTTTTGCCAGGAAAAGGCCGGACGGCGTTTTTCGCATCATGGTGATCGGCGATTCCGTTCCGCGCGGGCCAAGTCTGCAACGCGCTTACGCGCATCGCGTTGGCGAATTGTTGCGGGCTCAAGGCGCCCAGGCGGAGTCCTTCAATCTCGCCGTCCCGGGTTACGGCGCCCGGCGCAATCAAATTGTCCTTCGCCAGGCGCTGAAATACCAGCCCAGCCTCATCATTCTGCACCTCAACGGATCCAACGAATTCGAAGACGAACGTGACTGGCAACGTGCGAGGGAATTCCAGAGTTGGCATCCGCGCAACTGGCCGATGAAAAGCCTCCTCCTCCGGCGCCTGCACGAAATGAAAACCGAAAGACTTTTCTGGCGATGGCTGCCGCAGGAAATCCGCAGTGAAGGCGCGGCAAACGATGCCGGTGATGAAATCGCCGCCGCACACGATCCGGAAAAAACCCGCCGGTGGAAAGACCTGGTCCACAAGAAGACCGCCGAAGACGTTGCCCTTGCCCGTCAGGCGCAGGTGCCGTTGTTGCTGCTGACTCAGGCCCGTTGCGAGCGTCGCCCGGAGGGCAGCGCCGTGCTCGACGACCACGGACTCGACTCAATGGCCCGATCCCTGGCGGGCGAAACCGTGTCTCATCTTTCCATGAAGGAAGTCCTTGCCGGAACCGACCCCGAAAAACTTTTTGCCGATGGTTCCCATTTGCGCGATGAAGGCCACGACTGGCTGGCCCGGGCGATCGTCGCGAAGCTCCGGCGTGAGGGGTTGATCCGGTCAGCGCAGTGAGGCGTCCGCGACGCCGTCCCGGGACTGGGAGCGGGCTTTTCTTTTTTTTGCCGAAGCGGACCGCGTTCACTTGCCGGAGGTGGAACCCGGCTTCCGCGCCACAACGATACAGCTCCGGGAGGACAATACATCCAGCCGGTTGACGCGCCACACGAGGTCCCGGTTCTCCCGCCATACAGCGTCGTCGTATTTTTTCAGGGCGCGGTCGTTTATCACCGCTGCCAGCCAAAGCAACGGAAAGAACAAAACGGACAGGAAAAACGCGCTGCGCTTCATCCGGTCGGGATGAAATTCGACGTCCAGGAAACCTGCGCGTTTCAATCCATAGACGAAGTACGGATAGCTCAGAGGCATGATGTGTCCGCAAATCCGCCCCGCGTTTTTATCCTCGGTGGAAGGCGGGCCAAACATGTCTGCGTAGCCGGTGAGGAAGAATTGCAGCCGCGATTTGAGGTGCAACGCGTTCGGTACGGAGAAAATCAAAAAGCCGCCGCGCTTCAGCTTCGCGCTCGCCTCCAGAAAGAAATCGTAAGGCCGGGGCACGTGCTCCAGCACCTCGATGGCATAGATCAAGTCCTGGCTCCCGTCCGCCACGGGGATTTCCGAGTTCACGCCGATCTTCCGGCACGGCACCGGGCGATATTCAAAAATCTCCGGCTCGATCTCGCACGGCGTCAGTTGCTCGGCCGGGTTCCGCCCTTGTCCCGAAAAATAGTTGCCCAGCCGCTGGCACATGTGGCCCAACCCGGCGCCGAAATCCAGCACCTGCGCTTCCGCCGTGATGCGCGACGTGATCAGCTCGAAGATCACATCATTCGTCACGCGATGCGAGCCGGACCGAATCGTGGGATCGTTCATTTCGGCTCAGGCTAGGCGTTCCTGGGGTCAACCACAATCGTTTCTGCCTATCGGCAACGCAGGCGCGTGATTTTTCTTTCCGCACGGCAGGAGAAGTCTTAAGAGGGTCGCGCAAATGCATTTTGTATGATCCGACGCATTGCCTGTCCGGTTTCCGGCGCTCCTGCCGAGGTGATTTTCTCGCGGCCTTACTCGCTGTCGGAGATGCGCGGATACGCCGAACGTTGCGGCCTGACCACGCAGCTCGCAGACAAATCTTTTGAGGTCCGCCATTGTGTGGCGTCCGGGCTGCACTTCCAGACCTGGGTCATGGACGATTCCGAGTTGGCGGCATTGTATTCACCCCCCGCGGATACAAAATTCTTTATGGATCAGATCGGCAGTCAGAAGCTCCACTGGTTCGCGCATATGACGGAGGAGATTCTTGTGATGCGACAAATGGTCTCCGCGAAGTGGCCCGTCGTCCTCGACTTCGGCTGCAACTGGGGCAAGTGGGCGAGCATGGCGCTGGCTCATGGCTGCGAAGTTTATGGTGTTGACGTGAATCGTGACGCGGCCCGGTTTTGCGCGGCGCGCGGCATCAAAATGATTTCGCATAACGAAGTCGGCGAGGCGCGATTCGATTTCATCAACGTGGACCAGGTGATGGAGCATCTCACCGACCCGCTCGGCGTCGCGCGCTCGCTGGCCGCCGCGCTCAAGCCTGGCGGGTTTATGAAGCTCGGCACCCCGGACAATCCCGGGCTTC
>DATEKZ010000182.1:0-3137 GCA_035277185.1 Verrucomicrobiia bacterium | reverse complement strand
ATTGCCTGACGATCCGCTTCAGTGCAACGGTTCGCGACGAACTCCTTGATGCTGGCCAGGGACTCCGGCGCGTGCTTGTGTCGGAATTTGGCGTAGCGGGCGTAAATCCCGCAAAACAACACCACGGCCCGGAGCGAAACGCGACGGCTCACCCGCTCCAGGAGACGGACGCCCCAGATTGTGGGATGCCGGACAAATCCACCGGCCAGAACCAGGCCGCGGGTTTGAAAACCGGTGGAATTCTCGCTGGCGCGCTTGATGAGCTGCCACGCCGGCTGCGAACCGAACGATTCGCCGATCACCCACCCTTCCGTAACTCCATTCGCCAGCAACGCCTCTTCGATTTCGCGCGCGTGATCGTCCAGGGACCCTGTAGTCGCATGTGGATATGTGAACTCCACGAATCGCACTTTGTCGGCGACGGCCGCGCGAAAGCTGCTCACCAGCGTCCAGTCGCCGTGCAGCCCGGGCAAATAGACCAGTGTCGGCAACGAAGCGTCACCATGAACTCGGATTTGGATGTGTTGTTCCAGGCTCATTTCGCGGCGTGAAGGAAATGTCCATGCTGGAGGAACTCGGCAACGTGTTTCAATGTCTCTCGCTTGTTGAGATGATTCTCGCCAGCTCCCGGTGATCCACCTTCCCGGTTCCCAGTTTCGGTATCTCTTTCACGGCCTTGATCTCTCGCGGCACACAGAGATTGGTCAGGCCCTTGGCTTTGATGGCCGAGCGGATTTCGTCGAGTTGCAGGCGCGGTTCATTCGTCACTGCGATCAGCGCTTCGCCTTTGTCCTCGTCCGGCCGGCTCAACACGGCGACCTGGCAGCGCAATCCATATTGCGGAAAGGCGCCGGCCAGGGCGTCTTCAACGGCTGTGAGGCTCACCATCTCGCCGCTCACTTTCGCAAAGCGTTTTAAGCGTCCGAGGATGAAGACGAATCCATCGGCGTCCACGTTCACAATGTCACCGGTGTCGTACCAACCGCCCAACGCCTTGAATTCGCGATCGGCGTCCTTGTTCAGATAACCGCGCATTACATTCGGTCCCCGCACAAGCAATCGGCCGCCTTCGGTCACGCCCTCCACGGGTTCGAGCCGGTATTCGATGTGGGGAAGAAGTTTGCCGGCCGATCCATACTTCGCGTTCATGGGCGTGTTCAGGCTGACGCAGGGACTGCATTCGGTGGCACCGTAGCCTTCGAGAATCCGCACGCCAAACTTCCGCGACCACAGGTTCGCCGTTGCCTCCTGCACCTTTTCGGCGCCCGCGAACATGTAGCGCAGGCTGCGGAAATCATACGGATGCGCCTTGCGCGCGTAACCGTTCAGAAATGTGTTCGTGCCCACCATGATCGTGCAGTCCCGGTCGTAGAACGCCGTCGGGACGACGCGGTAATGCAGCGGAGAAGGATAGATGAACACGTAAATGCCGCGCACGAGCGGCAGCAGAGTGCCGATCGTCACCCCGAAGCTGTGAAACATCGGGAGCGCGCTGAAAAGCCGGTCGCTGTCCGTGATGTCAGTAATGGCAAGCATTTGCCGGATGTTCGCGATCAGATTGGCGTGCGTCAGCTCGACCCCTTTGGGCACGCCTTCGGATCCGCTGGTAAACAACACGAGCGCGGACGCGTCTCCGCGGCAATGGGAGGTCTTGATACCGGAACCGGTTGACCGGGTGTGACGAACGAGAGCCAATAGTTTCTGGCCGGACGACATCCTCGCGCGCACGTCCTCCAGGTAGAGGATTCCCAACCCGGCTTTGATGAACGGGTCAATGTCCAGTTTGAATCGGTCCAGAAATGCCTTCGAGGTGATGATGATCTTGAGTCCGGCGATTTCGATGCACGCGAGCATCGTGGCCATGCCGGTCGAAAAATTCAGGACCGCGGGCACTTTGCCAGCGGCCCACAGACTCAACAACACAACGGGCGTGGCATTGACGTTCGGCAACAGAACACCGATGCGTTCGGAGCTTGTCTCTCCCAGAAGCTGGCGCCATTGACGGCTCATGAGATCGACACCGATAAGCAGCTTCCGGTACGTCAGCGCCTGGCGCGTGGCGTCCTCCATGACGACCTGTTTGGGCCGACGGCGCGCCGTCTGAATCACGGCGCTCAACGCGTTGGACTGGCCGTGCTTCATCGCAACGTCGAATTGTTGATCGATCATCCGGTCGCGCAACCAGCCGGTCAGCGTCGCGCGCGCCTGTGCCGTGCTCACGTGCCCCACCTTCGGCGGCGTGAGCAGGTCGCTGAAGTGCGCCGTCACGCGGGGGAACCACCATTTGAGGTTTGGATGCGCGGTCCATCGCAAGCGCTCGATGCCGTCCAGATGGCAGGTGATCACCTTCGCCTGGGTCCTGTGAAGGAGGAAGCCGGTGCCGTCGAACAGCTTCATCAATGAGCCCGTCCGGGATAGCCGGCCTTCAGCGAAAAGCACGAGCCGTCCGCCATTCTCAAGGTGTTCCGCCATCCTTTTCACCGCGTAGGGCGAGGTCGAGTCGATCAGGAAGGTCCGTTTGTTTCGGATGACACGGCGATGAAGCCAGTTCTGTCGCGCCGCGACGTCCGATGCGACAAACTTCCAGTCGTCCGGCAGAAGCACGCCGAGGAAAAGAAAGTCGAGCAGCGACTGATGGTTGGGGATCAAGAGCACCGGCCCGGGCGCCTTCAAGATGTGGGTGTTATAGGCGCGCAAACGCCACAACAATCGCACAAGGAATCGCAGAAGCGTCTTCATACCCGGGAAAATCGTTCAAGAATTCTCTTCAATGTCAGCCAGAAGATGGTGACCGCCGTTACCAAAACTGACAACGGCGCCAGCCAGCGGTCGAAGGATAGATATCCCCGGTCGCTCAGCTCAAGCTCGCCGGCAATTATCTCCCCTTGACCCGGGAACGGTGCGGAAGTCCTGACGCGGCCAGTGTGGTCGATCAGTTGGGAAATGCCGGAACTGCAAACGCGGAAGATTGGCACGCCATACTCCGCCGCGCGGACGGGAGCGACCCGCCCGTGGAGCCGATGTTGATACCCGCCCCAGTCAGCCACGTCCATGGTCGGGGCCAAAATCGCCCCGGCTCCTTGTCGAACCAATTCGTCGGTCACTTGCCGATAGCTCAGATCATAACAGACGCAGAT
>DATEKZ010000181.1:0-4328 GCA_035277185.1 Verrucomicrobiia bacterium | reverse complement strand
TGCGACAAACCTGTCGCATTCTTAGCCTTGCCACGATTGTTCAAGGGAGTATTGCTGTGGGGCATGTCCACGGCCCTGCGAATGATCCGCTTTGCGTTAATTACGTTGGCACTGTGGGGCGTCGTTTCGATCGGCGCGGCTGCTGATTCGCTCGACCCGGCTTTCAATCTCATTCGCGAAGCAGTCGAAAAGGATGAAGTGCCCGGGGCGATTGCACTCGTCGCACGCGGCGGCACGATTCTGCGGCACGAAGTCTACGGCCTCAGGGACATTGAAAATCAGCTTCCCTTCACCACCAACACGCTCTGCTGGATTGCTTCCATCACCAAACCGGTGACGGCAACGGCGGCCATGACACTCGTCGATGCGGGGAAACTCGCGCTCGATGATCCCGTCGAGAAATACCTCCCGGAGTTTCGCGGGCAAACGGACACGAACGGTGCTCATCACGCGTTCACGATCCGGCAGTTGATGTCGCACACTTCGGGTCTTGTTCCCAATCCACCCACGCGCCGGTCGAGGTGGCCCATCGGCGGCCCGTTGGACGACTTCTGGCTCCAGCAAAACCTTCCGGAGATCGTGCAGACCATCGCGCGAAGCCAACTGCGCTTCCAGCCCGGTACCAAATTCGAGTATTCCAATTCAGCGTTCTTCGTGCTGGGCCGCGTGATCGAGGTCGTCTCTGGCAAGCCTTACGCCTCTTACGTGAAGGAGAGGATTCTGGAGCCGTTGGGCATGACCGACACACATTACGCGCCGCCCACTACGGACCTAAAGCAAGTCGCGGTGATCTACGCGCGACGGGATGGCAAACGTGAAACGATCTTCCGATTCGACCCGGCGCTGAAGATTTCAAACGCCGCGCCTGATGGCGGACTGTTCTCCTATCCGTCCCAATTTGTGCTTTTTCTGCAAATGTTTCTCGACAACGACGGACCTTCGCCCGCTGATGCGGTGGATGGTGCGCCGTCGGCAAGGGCTTCGGCCCGCGAAGGTGGCCGCGTGCTTTCACGGTCAGCGGTATCGGAGATGCTGAAGCCGCAGCCGCAAGGATGGGGCCTCGGCTGGTCGCTGCAAGAGGGATTGTTCCTGCACGAAGGATCCAGCGGCACGGTGGCCTGGGCGGATTCCAAAACCGGCTTGATCGGCATCCTGTTCCTGCAGTATCGCGACCAAAACAAATCGGACGAACGTTTGCGGAAACAATTTCGCGAAGCGGTTGAGAGAGTGTTTTCGAATCCACCCCGTGTAAACGGAGCGCCTGACCTGGAGCGGTGAGACCTTGAGTCTCTCAAGGAATTCTCCAGGCAGGAGGAGAGAGAAGTCTTCCTGCCGCCCGGAAGGCTCGCGGCACACTTTGCAAAGTGTGCCAGCCGTCCATCTTTCTACGCTACCGCCAACTGAGCCAGTGCACGTCCGAACGCGTCTGGCGGATTCACCACCGTGTAAATCCCGTTCCGACAATTCACGAAGCCACGCGCCTCCAGCTTTCTCAAATGCCGCACCAAAGCGCGGACCGAAATGCGCGTGGCAGCTTGGATTTGTGGCAAGGTGCTGGCCTGGGCGTCCAAAGCGCGGAAAATCTCAATCCGTCGCGGATGGGTGAAGGCCGTGGATCGCTTGAAGAGAGTTTCGACCGGAGCCGGGTCCCGGTGAAACGCCAACCGCACCGACCGAACCACGCCGCGAGTGACATTGGAGTTGGCGACACTGGGGCGGTAATCTACCCGGCGGCCGATCCGTCGGGAGGTGAGCAATCCACGACCCTCGAGCGCCCGCAAGGACTGGCTGGCAACTGGCAAGGGCAGCTTCAACTGCCGGGAAAGGGACGAGACTGTTTGCGGTGATTGCCGCAGCAAGACGCCCAGGATTTTCAGACGCCTGCGGTTGGCGAGCACACGGCAGGTGCGCCAGAGAGTAGGTTGCAGTGCAGGCGTTGGACTCATTGGCACACTTTGCAAAGTGTGCCGCATAGCGTCCAGAGAATCCTTGCCACAATCCCTGAGCCAAGTTCTCCTATGCCCATGTCCACGGTTCCTCGAATGGCTCTCTTCGGCTCGCTCGCCACAGCCGCGCTTTCAGGGTGCCTCCTTCTTGCTCAGGCCCGTCCACGCGAATACAGCCGAACTGCCCCCGATACGGAGCCGAATGCTTTGGAAATCCCGGCGACGGAAGTCAGTCCCTCGGCCGCACAGACGCGTGGTAATGATGGAACGGGCCACTACTTTCCCCCGCCGGAATCCCACGGCGGCTGGCGAAAGCTCGATGACCCGCTGGCTATTCAGCGCCTGGCCGGAATGGACCCGGACAAACTGGCCGGACTCAAGCAGTGGCTGCTCGACTCGGACAAACGCGACTTCGCCGCCGTTGTCATTCGCAATGGCTACGTTGTGCTTGAAGTGGAGCGAGGCAATAGTGCGAAGACCGATTCCTGCCGCGTCGCTTCGGTGTCAAAAGCCATCTGTGCGACCGTGCTCGCCATCGCTTCCGAGCAAAGCCAACAAGGGCTGACACCGAAGAAAATGACATTCGATGATCCAGCGTTCCGGTTCATCCCCTGGGCGCATCCCCTGAGCGATCTGCGCAAGGAAAAGATTACGGTTAGACAGTTGCTCAACCACACGTCAGGAATCTGTCCCGAGGCGGCCGGCGCGCCCAACGACGGCACATGGGAATACATCCTCGGCCACAGCGGCGATCAGCGGACTGCGAAGCTCGCTTTCGATCCCGGCGCGGGCTGCGGTTATTCCACGCACGCGCTGGCTCATGCCGCCCTGGTGTGTGAGACGATAACCGGCAAGCCTTACGATCAGTTCGCCATCGAGGCGCTGTTCAAACCGATCGGCGTCGAGCATTGGTGGTTTCAGTTTTACGACGGTGCTGAAAAGTACGGCCGGCATCCTTCGCACGGGCTGGGCATGCCCGCGCGCGACCTTGCCCGGATCGCCTATTGCATGCTGCGGGACGGACGCTGGAAGGACCGGCAGGTCATCCCGAAATGGTTCGTCGATCAGACCGCGGCGCCGACGCACGACGTGAAGGGTCCCGAGATGCGTTGGAAACTCAACCCGCAAATCTTCTCCCATGGCTGGGAACTCCCGGCCCGTCTCACTGGCGAAGGCGGTCGCAGCGGCGCCGGCATTCCTGCTGACGCGCGCGCGAAACCCGGGTCCGGCGGACAATACATTGCCTTTGTGCCGGGCCTCGACCTCGTCATCACGCGCCAGACCGGAAGCAGCGGCGAGTGGCAGTTCGAGGAATACCTGCGGCAGGCGTGTGCGGCAGCGAATCAGTTGTCAGAAGCGATACGGAAATGAGTTTTGTCGTCTCGGATCTCGCAGCGCGCCCCGGCCGAAATCATCAAATTCCTGTCCCGGTTGCGAAAGCCGGGCTAGCCTCCACGGCGCATGGCGAACAAATTTTACGTTCCGGACGGACAACGGGCCGCCAAAGTCAATGACCTGTTCGCCGCCATCGCCAGCCGCTATGACCTGATCAATGACCTTCAAAGCTTCGGACTCCACCGTGGGTGGAAACGGAAACTGATTCGACTTGCCAATACCCGACCCGGTGAATGCGCACTGGATCTTTGCTGCGGCACCGGCGACGTGACTTTCGCGCTGGCCAGGCGCGGACTGCGCGTCGTCGGGCTGGACTTCAGCGCGCCGATGCTGGCCGTGGCCGCTGGCCGGAGAGAGCGAGTGGGAATTCATCGGGCGAAAGGACGGACCGACGGCGTCTCCCCTTCGGGCTCTCGACCTCCCGCCTCCGTCACGTTCCTGCGCGGCGACGCCATGACGATTCCGTTTGCCGATGCCTCGTTCGATGTCGCGACCATCAGCTACGGCCTGCGCAATCTGACCGGTGTTGAGCAGGGTCTTCGCGAGATGTGGCGGGTGACCCGGCCGGGTGGACGGATCCTGGCGCTCGATTTTGGCAAGCCGCCCAATGGTTTCTGGCGCGCGCTGTACTTCACCTACCTCAAACTGTTTGTGCCGTTATTCGGGCGGGTGTTCTGCGGTGACGCGGATACCTACGCGTACATCCTGGAATCGTTGAAGCATTATCCCGCTCAGGAAGGCGTCGCCGCCGCGATGCGGGATCTGAGATGTTCGAACGTGCGCGTGCTCAACCTGCTGGGCGGAGTGATGAGCATCAACTCCGGCGAGAAACCGGCGTGTCCGGACGCACCAGAATAAACCGACCTGGCGTGCAGCGGCTCCGCTAAGAACACATCGTGAACGCTCCGCACGTCTCCTTTCTCCAGGGCTGCTGCGACCGAGGGACCGGTCGCGCTCCAGAATCTGCGCGGCGCGAAGATTATTCCG